>JAZNHM010000158.1:0-2624 GCA_045576955.1 Acutalibacteraceae bacterium
CATCAATATCTTCATGGTTAGCCGACTGCGGAGCAACTTCCGATTCTTCTGCTGCTGTTGAAATTTCAACAAAGGTCTTTACGTAGCCGATAAGGCTTGCCCATTCTGCGGGAGTCATAGCAAGAAGATCTCCGTTTGAGAACTGACCTATGGGTTCAAGAAGGCTGCTGGTGTCGAATGTGCCGACATAGAGCTTGCCGTTGAATTCTTCCATTCTCCAGATATACTGGTTTTCGTTTTTGCCGAAGCCTGAACCGAGACCGGACTTACCGCCTTCGGGGAACATTGTTGTTGCATCGCCCATAATAAGCTCGATGTTTTCGTTCTTATCCATTCTGTAAAGGCTTACTGACTGCTCAAGGTTTCTGTTCATAAATGTGAAGTCAGCCTTGAAAAGAATATGTTCAAGAGGAATTTCTTCGTCGTTGTATTCGCCGATATAGAGGTAATCATTATAAACATAGATTACGCCTGCACCTGCTCTTGTTCTTTCGGGGTCAATGCCGAAGGTGTATTTTGCGCCGTCTTCCTTGTCACCGATAACGGGAGTCCAGGTCCAGTCTGTTGCGTTTTCACCCATTTCGCCCTTAACAAGTGCAAATGACTGCATTGTGTATTCATCGGGCTTGTTGTCGGGAGTACCTGTGCAGATTGAAACATAAAGGTCATCGTTATACTCAACCATCTCCCAGATTGAACCGCCGTAGATGCTGTCGGGGAAATGATATGCGGGATAATCGAAAAGCTCCTGCTGGTCAGCGATTACGGTGAACGCATCCTGACCTGCCGAGGGGTTTGATGAAATAAGAATCTGTGCACCGCCGAGGGTTACCATGCTTACGATAAGGTAATCTTTATAAGCGCAGAGACCTCTGATACCTGTGCAGATACCCTGAAGATATGCCTGATAATAGTCCTTCTGATTGATGCCTTCGTAAACGATTGTGCACTTATCGTTGTTGTTGGGGTCAACCTCGATAATCTTGGGCAGACCGTTAACCGAGCCGCAGAAATAGAGCTTGTCATTGAACTCGCAAGCATTTCTGAGCTGAACGTTGTGACCGGTTGTTGATTTGCTCATAAGCACGGTTACTTCGTTTGTTTTTGTGTTGATTTTGGTAAGAACACCGCCGGTGTTTGCGCCGTCGGGCTCTCCTGTGTAAAAATGACCGTTGAACATAACATCGAGAGTTGCGTTCATTTCGGCAGGGTCGAATTCGTTGCCGAGAACAGAATCCATAAACCCAAGAGTAAGACCGAGCGAGTTATAGTTTGTCGAAACATAAACACAATCGCCGTAAGCAACGGCAGACCATGCGTAGTTCTGGCCTCTGTCACCCTGACCTTCGTCCTTTGCGGAAACAGCGCCTTCACCCACATAGTCAACGATACCGTCAACCTCGCCGAGGCCTTTGTCGGGATGAGAAATCTTGGTTGATTCATATTCGCCTGAACGGTATTTGACTTTTCCTTCATAAGCGAATGAGCCTGTTGCAATTCCGAATAAAGCTGAAACTGCAAGTACGATGCTGAGAATACGTTTGGAAATCTTCATAAATTTACTCCTTATTTTTTTGAGGCATAACCGCCTGTATACAAAATTTTAATTATTCTTTGTTGCATATAAGTTAGAAAAATATTAACAAAATGTTAACACATATTGCTTTTAAGTATACAAAATTATACATTTGCCTGAATGGTTGTTTTGAATTGCCTTTTGCTTCCATATAAAGAAACATTTGGCAGTGAGTTTTCAGACGGTTATTCTTTTACTTTATGAATTCATCTGTAATTTTAATAATCATGGGTGCAATTTCTTTGCGTTTTTTGGATGCTTTTATTTTATAAGCAGGATATGCAAAAGCACAAACAGCAATTCCGATTATGCCGAAAATTATACCCGGCACAAACATTTTATCTGTCCATACCATAACACAGCTCATTCCGAAGCCGAGAATAAGAGCACCAAGTATTCCGACGGTAAGCGAAACAGCAGTTGCGGATTTATTAACGCTTTTATCAAGTTTGCGAAGCTGCTCGAGTTTTGTTTCTTTTTTATCGGGTTCGCTGTATTTATCCCGTATTCTTTTTATTTCTTCATTTTCCTTTGCAGAATAAGAATAAGTGCTTTTTTCGTTCATGATTTATCCTCCGAAATATTTTTTCTGTATTTTACTCTGCAAAGATTTTTAAAATGATATAAATATGTTTTTGTTTTGTTAATTTACTTTAAGTTTAACAGTAAAAGTGCTTCCTTCACCCGGTGTGCTTTCAACTTCAATTTCTCCGCCGAGAATATCAATAACCCGTTTAACAAGAGCAAGCCCGAGTCCGTTGCCTTTTTCGGAGTGAGAAGTGTCGCCCTGATAAAATTTATCAAAAATATGCTTCATTGTGGCTTCGTTCATTCCGCAGCCCGTGTCGGAAACGCTGACGGTGACATTATTGCTGTTCTTTTTCAGATTTACGATTATTTTTCCTCCGTCGGGTGTAAACTTAAGTGCGTTTGAAAAGAGATTGTTCCAGACTATGGTCAGCATTTCGGGGTCGGTATTAATATAAACATCATCTTCGATATCGGTTTCGATTTCAAGATTTTTATTGTCCCACTCGCTTTCGAAGCT
>JAZNHM010000159.1:0-10953 GCA_045576955.1 Acutalibacteraceae bacterium
ATTTCACGCATTGATACCATTGATTTTGCACTGTTGGGAATCTCAATACCGATTGCTGCCTTTCCGGGAATAGGCGCTTCGATACGAACGCTTGTTGCCAAGTCGGATCGTAGCCATGTCGTTCTGTGAGCCAAGGAGTTGTGGAAGTGCCTTGTCTTCCTAAGACCGCTTGGCCTCCGACTTATTTCACGCATTGATACCATTGATTTTGCACTGTTGGGAATCTCAATACCGATTGCTGCCTTTCCGGGAATAGGCGCTTCGATACGAACGCTTGTTGCCGCAAGACGAAGGGCGATATCATCAGCAAGAGTAGTAATTTTATTTATTCTGACACCTGCTTCGGGCACAAGTTCATATCTCGTTACCGAAGGACCACGGCAGATATTGGTTACTTCTGCTTTGATTTTAAAGCTTTCCAACGTTGCAACAAGCTTCTGTGCACCTATCTGCATTTCAGCCATACTGTCACCGATACCATCGTTTTCAACAACATTAAGACAGTCGATTGACGGAAAAACATAATCAGGCTGCTCAGGTTCGGAATCAGGGAGAACCTCAACGGGAATATCTGCTTCAGGTTCTCCGTCGGGCATTGCGGGAGCGCTCTTTCTGCGTTTTTTCTTTTCTTTAATTGCCTCTTCAATTGTTTCTTCAACAACATCTGTTCTCGTTGAATCAGGAAGCCTTACAACAGGAATTTCAGGCATGGGAGGCTCTTCAACGGGAGCGAAAGTTGATTCGTCGGTAATGAAATTATCCTCAAATTTTTCAACGGCAACTGTCGGCTGTTTGGGAGGATTAAACGATTTCTTCGATTCTTCTTTCTCTTTTTCCGCCTCTTCTTTTTCACGCTCAAGCTGTTCGCGTTTCTGAGCAGTCTGCTCAATCTTTTCATTAGTCAGCTCACTGACTCGCTTGACCGGCTTTTTAATGAAATTGAAAAGAACAGGAAGAGTGATTCCGGTAATAAACATTGCAATAACAATAATAAGAATTACAAATGTTATTCCCGCACCTACTCTGCCGAAGAGCTTTGCAACAAGTCCGCCGATAACAGCGCCGATAACACCGCCGCTTGCAAGCGAGGGTGCATTGTTCCACACATCAGAAATCTGCTCGGAAATCATATGAGTCCCAAGATAATCCGCGGTATTGGTGAAAATATGTATCGCACCGCTGAGCAAAAGAACGAAAAATCCAGCAGCGGTAAGATTAGAAGAAACACTTCCGAGGGTCTTATCCTTGGCAAAGACAAAGGCAAGATAAATAAGCGTTGCAGGAATAACATAGACACAGAAGCCGAATATACCGAACATTCCGTTATGCATTGCAAGCCAGGCACTTTCACCCTCAATAAAAACAATAAAAAGCAAAAAAGCAGCAACCGCAGCCATAACAATTGCGGATTTTTGTCTTTTTACCTCAACAGGAACTTCAGGCTTTACCTTTTCTGTCTTTGCAGTTGAGGATTTTTTTGCCTGCGAAGTTTTTTGCGCAGGCTTTTTGGTTGTTTTTTTCTTTTGTGTAGACGGCATTTACGTCATCCTTTCGGGGTATTTATATAAAAGTTATCTTTATGATTATTATTTATCATATCATATAAGCAGTTAAGCGCATCGGACAAAGTTCCAAGCGAATCAATAAGGCCTTCTTTAACTGCCGCTTCACCGCTGAGAACGGTTCCGACGTCCATAACGAGCTCGCCCGTCGCAAGCATCATCTCACGGAAACGGTCAGGTGAAATATCAGAATTATCCGAAACAAAACGGACTATTCTCTCCTGCATCTGTTCAAAATAAGAGAGTGTCTGGGGCACTCCGAGAACAAGCCCGTTCATTCGCACGGGATGAATTGTCATTGTTGCGGAAGGTGCTATAAAAGAACGGTCTGTTGATACAGCAAGCGGTACGCCGATTGAATGACCGCCACCGAGAACGAGCGACACCGTCGGGGTTTTCATACCGGCAACAAGTTCCGCAATCGCAAGACCAGCTTCAATATCTCCGCCAACCGTATTAAGAATCATAATAAGACCATCAATTTCGTCGCTTTCTTCGATCGCAACAAGCTGGGGAATAACGTGCTCATATTTGGTAGTTTTGTTTTGCGCAGGAAGGATATAGTGACCTTCTATCTGACCGATAACGGTCAGGCAATGAATAAGGTGCTCACCTTTTTTGACTGTAATCGAACCTGACTCAACAATGCAGTTGAGCGCAGAAGAATCATCACTTTCCGAATTCCCTCCGCTGCTTAAATCGGGAGACTGCCAAGGCGGAGATGGCAAAAAGAAATTGTTCTTTTTATTATTTTTACTTTTCATTATGATTACGCCCTTTCTTGAGAATAAAACACAAATATTATTCCACCGAAAGTACGTAATAAACATAATACTCCACTCTAAATTATTATAACATTATCTGCTTTTTTTTGCAATAAAAAACTCAACAATTTGTGGTAATTCAGAATATTTTTTATAAAAAAACGGGACGGCAACATTTGCCATCCCGTAAAATTTTATGTAATTGAAACAAGCTGAAAAACTCCGTTATAGATATTGAGAATTATCAGCAAAATCATAACCGCAACAAAAGTTTTTCTGATTGTCTTATCGTCAAACTTTCTGTTGAATTTCGCACCGATAATACCGCCGAGTATCGCTACAGGGAGAATGAATATCAGGGTTTTCCATTGATGGACATAAGGCTGAATCCCTGATGACACAAAAATCGTTATGAGTTTTGAAAGCTGCGAAAAGAAAATTATCGCAACCGAATAAACTGCCGATTCCTTGACGTTCATTGAAAAAAACAGAGTAAGTACGGCAACATTTATCGGGCCGCCGCCGATGCCGAGAAATGATGCAATAAAGCCGAGAGAAAGGCCAACAAAAACAGTCGCAAGCTTATTCCTTATATGAAACGATTTTCTGTCCTTTGCAACATAAATACTGACCGCTGTAATCAGAATTGCGAGAGCAAACGCCTGAATGCACCTGACTATCCCCTGATGTACAAAACCGCTGAGGATATCCATACAGCAACTTCCGAGAAAGCCGCCCGCAATTGAACCGAATGCAATAAACAGAATTATGCTTTTATCGAAGCTGACTTTATTTCTTATCTGCTTTAACGTTGACACAATTGACATCGTGAATACAGCGACTGCAGAAAGAAAATCAACCTGCATTCTCGGCTCCGCTCCGATAAAATCAAGAACGGGTTTGATTATAACTCCTCCGCCCAATCCCACAAAGGCACCGAGAGTTGTTGCCGCAAGAATGACGAGAGAATAAATCGCAATCAACATCAGAATCTCTTGACTACGTCGGCAAACGCATCCGCAATAGTCTTCTGCGTACCGAGTCCCATTGAATTTGTTTCGTGATAATGGTTGAGGTCAAATTTATCTTTGTAGCCGTTGAGATAAGGTTGTGTGGGGTTAAGAATAAAATCGTTTGGGGGAACAACATAACCCGTCATATCGTTCGACACGCCGAAAACAATCATATCGGGCTCACCCGCAATTTCGGCAAGCGGAGTCGGATTGATTTCACCGCCCTTACCTGTGGGCGAAGTTTCGGCAGTCTTATAGCCACCGTAAACGGTTGAAACAAAGCTTTCACCGGGGAGAAGAAGAACCTTCTTGCCGCCGATTGACATATAGGTTATTTCAGTCATAATTGCAATGCCGATATCGCTCTCATCGCACGGATAAGCATTGAAGCTCATAACGTGGCGCATAGCAAGAAGAGTAAGAACATAGTTGCCGATAGGAAGATAGAAAGGCTGCTGCATAATCTTCATTTCGGGGTCAAGTTCTTTGTCGTTATCAATTTTAAGAGCCGCATCGGCAATCATTTTAGCCTGAAGCTTAATGCAATTAACATTATCTTCGCTGTCAAGCTCTGCCGCATCCATTGCGCCGATTGCACCGATACCAAAGAGCACATTTGCGCCGTTTTCCTTTGAAATCTGCTCACGCATAAAGTAAGGATATTCGCCGCTGAGCATACGGTTTGAACCGCCGAGCGAGTTGGGATGACCGCCAAAGTTCATAATCCAGGTTTCGTTGGAACCATCTTCGGGCACAAAACGGAATCTTGAAAGAACTTCGTGCTTATCGAGGAATCCTCTGCGGGTCTGAAGTCCGTCTTTGATTGTAATATCGCCTATGTAAAGTTTACCGCTCTTGCGGTTTGTATATGCTTCAAGAGCAACCTTAACTGCCTTGTCCATAAGCATATCCATATATTCGGGGTCTTTGCCGTCGGAAGGAATGCTCACGAGATTGGGCTTACCCCAGTAGCCGAGAGTATCGATACCCGAGTGGCTATGAGTACAGCTGAAGTTGATGCACTTGCATCCCTTGATTTTAGGAGAAGCCATAATCATTGAACGGATTTTATTGACTTCAACTCTTGTCATGCCGACGATATCTGCGCCAAGCCAGAGCATACCTTCTTCGTTACCGCAATCAAGCCATACCGCACTGATATAAACGGGAGAAAGCACACCCTCCATCTTGTGACCTGAGCCGTGACCCGCAATCCAATATGTCTTGTCCTTTGTGAGGTCGGGCATAATTTCATCGGTCGCAAAGCCCGCACGGTAGCCGTTACCGCTAATTACTGTGGGAGCAACTTTTTCGATTTCGGGTGCAACGCTGTTTTTCTTTACTTTTTTACCATAGCTTTTTGTTATTGCAACTATGCCTTTTGAAGCGAGATCCATAATATCCATAGTTTTTTCCTCCTCTTTCTTATAAATCAACCGTTTTTACTGAATCTGTAAATATCCTGCGATTCAATATCAAATGTTGGAAGAATGACGGGCGGAAGACCCGCATTAACCGTAAGTGAAGAAATCATTGTTCTTGCATAAGGAAAAAGTTCCTTAAAGGTTTGAACATGAATGATTTCCTTTGCAATTTCGGGATCATATGTAAAGATGCCCTGAATTACCGCTTTGATATGGAATTTGTCTTTATTGGCTTTATCGTTGACCTCAACGGTAAATTCACCGATGCAGTTGTTGTTTGCCGAGTATTTTACGTTATAGGTATACTTATTTTCGAACTCAATACGTGTGCCGTTTTCGTGCTTGTTTACAAATTCTATATTTGTTGCACGGTAAGCTCTGAAAGTTACTTTCTTGCTCATTCAACAATCACCGCGCTTTCGATAACGATAGGTTCAACGGGGACGGAAAGCTCTCTGCCACTGTATCTTCTTTCAATCTCAAGGAAAGCATCAACAACTTCCATACCCTCGATAACTTTGCCGAAAGCGGCATACTGACCGTCAAGGAATGATGCATCATCATAGCAGATAAAGAACTGCGATGAAGCTGAATCATAATCCTGAGAACGTGCCATTGAAACAACACCTCTTGTGTGTGAAAGGGTGTTGCCAATGAAATCATTGAGTCTGAATTCGCCCTTGATGGTTTTTTCACTACCGCCGTAGCCAGTACCTTCAGGGTCACCGCCCTGAGCCATAAATCCTTCAACAACTCTGTGGAAGGTAAGGCCGTCATAAAAACCTGTTGCTACAAGATTTTTAAAGTTTTCAACGGTTTCGGGTGCATACTGCGGATAAAGCTCAATGATAAAACTTCCGCCGTTTTCCATTGTGAATTTAACAAGATTGCCACTGCTTGAGTCATGCTTTTCGTCGTTGGTGTTTTCAGACTGTGTTTGCTGAACATTTTCACCGTTTCCGCCATCATCGGATGTTGTTAGACTGGTATTTGCACAAGCGCAGAAAACGAACATAAGTGAAGTTAAAAGAGCGATAATTTTAAGTAATCTTTTCATTTGGACATACTCTCCTATTATTTTATACTTACATTATACAATCAAAATTGATAAATAGCAACACCAAAAAGAATTTGTTAACTAAAATTTTGCAAATAAAAAAAATCCGGGAACCAAAGTTCCCGGAACAACAACAAATATCAATTAATAATTTTCTTTTCTTACCTCGAAATATGCCTGAGGATGTGCACATACGGGGCAGACTTCGGGAGCTTTTTTGCCCATTACAAGATGACCGCAATTGCGACATTCCCACATTGTTTCCTCTGCCTTTTCAAATACCTTCTGCATTTCAACGTTGCTGAGGAGTGCACGGTATCTTTCTTCGTGTGACTTTTCAATTGCAGCAACCATACGGAACTTTTCAGCAAGCTCTGTGAATCCTTCTTCATCAGCTTCCTTTGCAAATGTTGCATACATATCTGTCCACTCATAGTTTTCGCCTTCAGCTGCGTGAAGAAGATTCTGAGCTGTGTCGCCAAGCTCGCCGAGAGCCTTAAACCACATCTTTGCGTGCTCTTTTTCGTTATTTGCTGTATCTGTAAAAATAGCGGAAATCTGCTCAAAGCCTTCCTTCTTTGCTACCGATGCAAAATAGGTATACTTATTTCTTGCCTGTGATTCACCGGCAAAAGCCGCCATAAGATTCTTTTCTGTTTTTGTTCCTTTAAGATTCATTGTATTTTCTCCTTTATCGTTATTATCTTCAACCGCTTCAACTCTTTCAAAATCCGAAGCGGGATGTTTGCAAAGCGGGCAGATGAAATCCGCGGGAAGTTCGTCACCCTCATAGATATATCCGCAGATTTTGCAGCGATAATAAACCTTTGCGGTTTTCTTCACTTCCGGCTTCGGTTTGATATATTTGTGGTAATAATCATAAGTTACGCTTGTTTCGTTTGACAGCACTTCACAGTCCGTTACATCCGCAATAAACAGAGTGTGAGTACCGAGATCTGTCGCAGAAACAACCTTTGCGGAAATATAGGAATTGGTGTTTGCGGTTATATAGTAAATACCGTTGGCGCTTCTTGCAGTTGCGCTGAAATCGGCAAACTTATCGGTATCCTTACCGCTTCTGAAACCGAATGATTTGAAAGTATCGAACGGAACGGAATTTGCAAGAATGCTGACGTTGAACTCGCCCGTAGCAAGCACCATATCGTGGGTTTTGTTTGCCTTGTTGACTGCAATCGTTATTCTGTTGGGGGCTGACGTTACCTGGGATACGGTGTTGATTATGCATCCGTTATCGAATCCGTTTTCACGTGCCGTGAGAGCATAAAGTCCGTAGCCGATTTTAAACATCGCAGTTAAATCCATAAAATCACCTCTCGGAAAAAATTTACATTACCTTTTTTTAAAAACCAATAATATTTTGTCAGGCAAAGCACTCGGTTATTCTGATATTTTCACCTTTGACGGAATATTTTTCTTTGGCAGCATCAGGCATCAGGAAATAATCACCCTTGACTACCGATTTTTCATATCCGTCGCCGACTATCACACCTTCGCCCTCAGTCACAACATAAACCGCCGCACCTTTATCAAGAGCAAAACTTCCTCCGTTGAGAGTAACCGTTCTGACATTGAAGCTGGTTGTTATGCTTTCGTCAATCATCGCCTCATACTTCACACCGTTTTCATTTTTTAAAAGTTTAGGCTGAAGCGGTGCTGGATATTTCTTCTGCATATCAAAGCATTCAAGAGCATTTTCGCGGCTGAGGCCAAGATACATCTCTCTGTCCGAAAGCTTATATTCTCCGCAGAAACGTTCGGGCTGAATTGTAAAATCCGTCGGCTCCTGAACTTCAAGAAGAAGGCATCCGCTGCCGATTGCGTGAACCATTTTTGCGGGGATATAGATAACGTCACCTGCTTTTACATCGATAGTGCAGAGAAGGTTTTCCATTGCATCCGAGCCTGTTTCGCTCGCATCAATCGCAGCAGAGAATTCTTCAAGGGTCACGCCGTCTTTGAATCCGTAAAAAATCTTTGCACCCGGTCTGGTTGCAAGGATAATCCAGCTTTCTTCCTTACCGTATTTTGATGAAAAATACTTTTCGGAAAAAGCCTTGTCGGGATGCGCCTGCACAGGAAGTCTGATTGCCGAGTCAAGAATTTTCGTAAGAATTCCGATATCGTCTCTGTCACCGAGAATTTCGGCTTTGTATTTTTCAGTTGCATCACTGAGATAAAGGTCTGTTCCCTTAATTTTTGAAACACCTTCGTATTCATCCGTACTGCCCTCGTTGAGTGCTTTTACACTTGATGCAACCCATTCTTCGGGGTAGTATCCGTCTGTTGAATCATCGCCGAAAAACTCCGAAAATAGCTTTCCGCCGGTATATATTCTGAACACTCTGTTTTTCTCAAAGAAAATAGGTTCATTATAAAACATAATCAGTTCTCCTTGTATTTTATCATTCGGCAGGCCTCGGAAATATCCGCACAGCATCCGCACGCAACAGATGCAGCAAGAGCCGCGCCGTAAGAAGCTTCTTCCGCATAAAGAGGAATCTTTATTTCACTGCCGAACATTTCAGAAACAATTCTTCTGAGAGCGGCATTTTTTCTCATTCCGTTGCCCGAACAAACAATCATCTTTGCGTTCTTTCCGCCGTTTTTATACATATCATAAAGCTCCTGCGACATACCTTCAAGAACAGAATATGCAAGGTCGGCAGCAGTGAAATTATCCTCGGAAATATTGCTTATTGAGCCTCTGACAGAGGGGTCTTTGCGTGTGCCGCAGAAACGGCAGTCACCGTTAAGGGTTGATGACATTTTATTTTCAAGAAGCTTATCAATCTGCGGATACATTGAATCAACATTGTTCCCCGCAAGAGTTGCGATTTCTCTGAACAGCTTTTCAAGCATTGCAAATGCTCTGCCACCGCAAAGTGCACAGCCTGCGGCAAGATATTTTTCACCGTCAAACGGTCTGTTTTCAACGCTTTCAGCATTTACAGGCAAATCCGTAAGCCATGAAATCTGGGAACCCGTGCCAACATTTATAAGGGCGTTATCAGAATCGGAAACAGAACCGATAAAGCTTGCCTGATTGTCGCCGAGCGCAACGCAGACGGGAATTCCGTTATATTCCCCTGCCGATTTGAATTCGGCAGTAACATCGGGAAGTCTTGAGTTATCGATGGTAAAACAGTTGTTTTCAATATCAAAGCAACCGAGACTTGCAGCATTCGTGATATGAACAAGCGGCTTTTTGAGTCCGCATAGCTTCATGACAGCGTAATCTGCGATTGTGCAAAGATATTTAGCGTTTTCGGGAACAAGTCCGTTGACAGCGTTATAAAAGTCGGTTGCAAGTCCGTAGCCTGCAAAGCACCCAAGATGCTCCGCATATGATTTGCCGTCTTTGTAATTGAGTGCGGCACGTTCATCTTGCCAGATATAAAGAGGACTGACTGCATTTCCGTTTTCATCTGTATAAACAATTCCGTGCATCTGACCCGAAAATCCGATTGCAGATGAATTTTCAGCATCAAGCTCTGACAGAATTTCATAAACACTCTGCATTATAATATCAGTATCCTGAATTTTTTCGTAATTCTTTTCGGTTTTGATAAATGAATTGTTTGGTTTGGTAAGAGATTTTAAAATCTCTCCGTTTTCGGTTTCAACAGCAATTCCGCAGATGCTTGTTGTACCGATATCTATTCCGATAATTCTCATACCGACTCCTTACGCAATTGCAGTTGATTTTGGGTCAAGACGTGTTATGATATCCTGCTGAATTGCAGGTGAAAGGTCAAGGAAATTAACAAACGTTCCGTGAATTCTCATAATGTAAACACCGCTCGGCGCATACTTCTTGGGATTGGCAAGAACTTTTCTGAGAATCTCTGCTGTTGTGACATTAACATAGAGATAGAAAGGCGAAACGCCGTCCTTCATAGGATTGAAGAACAAAGGATTGATAACCTTATCTCTGAATTCAACACCCTTGCCTTCATCGGTTTCAGACGTGAAATATTTCGGGTCAACGCCAAGATGGGATGCGTAACCGCCGTTCATCTTTTCAAACGGCATCTGCATATTTGAAAGCATACGGAAGCCAAGTCCGTTTTCAGCACTGCCGTAAAGCGGATCAACACCGTAGCCGAGCATATCTCTTGACTTTCTTCCGTCGGGAGTTGCGCCAACCCAATAGCCGTAAAGAAGATGGGTTGAGGGTGAGCTGAAATCGGGTCTGAATGAGTTGCCGAGATAATTCTTTGTTGAAGAAACGACATCCGCAACCATCGATGCGATTTCGCCTGCTTCCTTGTCAACCTTTTCAATATTGTTGCCGAATTTATCAGCCGAAAGAAGGAATTCTCTCAAATCTTCGTAGCCGTTAAAATCGGCTTTGATTGCATCAACAAGCTTATCTGCATCCTGAGGTCTTTCGGCAAGGAGTTTATCAATAGCCGAAAAACTGTCAGCAATAACTGAAACACCGTGGATAAGACATCCGCTGCCGTTATATTTTGTGCCCTGAGCGTGAATATCACGGGCATCAATTCCGTTTTCAAGACCGCCCATAAGACATGAAAGGAAAGGCACGCGCTGGGTTGAAAGTGCGGCAGAAGCACCGTTTGCGCAGTCTCCCATTGCAGCAACAAATCTTTTAACGTTCTTCCAGAATTCTTCTCTCACATTTTCAAGCTTGCAAGCTTCAACATCAACAAGTTTTTCGCCTGTTATAGCGGAAACACCGCCTGTGAGAGTCATTTCAAGAATCTTAGGAAGATTGAGCCAGCTGTTGGTTGTGTTACCGTTATCCTTACCCATAATCAAAGGTTCCTGACAGCCTGCAATCGAAATATCAGCAAGGTCGCAGCCCTCAACACCCTTTGCAGAAAGCACGTCAAAGAGTGAGTCATCATTGAAGAATGACGGAGTAAGCACACCGGGAGTAAAGAGAAATCTGCCCATTTCCTCGTAAAGCTTTGCGGGAGTATTCTTATGAAGCTTCACAGAAAGAATAGGCTGAGGAAGATTCATTTCATAATATGCATCCATAAGTGCATATGTTGTTTCGTTGGTGAGGTCGTTGCCACAAAGGTCACGTCCGCTGACAATAATATTCTGCGAAATTGCCCAGCTTCTGTCAGCAACATTGAAGAA
>JAZNHM010000160.1:0-3767 GCA_045576955.1 Acutalibacteraceae bacterium
ATGGATTCATTTCCATGCTTTAATGCCGTTCAATTTATTTATATACAATTTTATTACAGATAATATATCTTTAGCTGTAGAGCAGAATCAGGCAATGACAAACAAAGGGCAAATCATTACAGATTATGAGTTTCTTCAGCTTAAGAATGTCTGCAGCAGACGATGGCAGATTTTGCAAGACACAATCGGTTACGTTCGATGTCAGATGGAGGCAGTCGCATACAATCGGAAGCAAACAATAAACTAAATAATAAATATATATACCTTTTATATTGTTCACTTCCTTCGTTATCTGTCATCAATTATTGTTTCGGAACCTCCTCAACAAAACCGATAACAGTTATATTGTCTATGCCTGCTTTTCTTTTCACAAAAATAATCCTTAAACAATTGCTTCTTATTGCCTTTACTTTACACTTGCGAATATGCTTGCCACGATTAATCGGAACACTGACATGTGATCAAGGCAAGCGCTTTGCATATTGTCTGAAATGCAAACGGTTGCAAAAACAAGCAAACTCCGGCTCAAAACGAACCGGAGTTTACTCGTGAAATATATAAAGAAGGAAAAAAGAAAGGACTATTTAGTTAGACAAGCTAAAACACAGATAATCTTTATGCGCTCCGCTGATTGCGAGTGATGTCAGTTCTTCATCACCGTCGCTATATGCCGCAACAATTACGCCTTTAGGCGTTTTGTTTCGATACAAGTATCTCACGACAATTGTTTTACCGTGACTTGTTTTCACCTCAATCTGATCTTCAACGGATAGCGGAGCAGATTCTCCGTTTTTGTATTTAAGCTTGTTTTGTGGGTTAAACTCGGTAATACGAATCATTTCGTCTTCGAGTACGGCAAAAGCATATTTATCTCCGCAATCCATAATTGCTGCTTGCCATATGGGCTCCTCTTCGTTTTCAAGCATAAATTTTACGCCAAAATCTTTATCTTTTTCTACATAATAGCATCCTCCGTCTGTCGTCAGTATAGGTATTCTATCTAAAGACATATTTCACCTCCTCAACATACAAAAAGTTGAACGCAGTATTTATTACAAATCACGGCCGTACCAGTTTTAACCCATTTGTCATTGAGCATATTAGACTTATGGCTCGGTGAATTCAGCCATAAGCTGACGGCTTTTTCCTTACTGTATGTATTAGGATTGCCCATAACGATAATGTTTTCGCCTGCTGTTTTACAATTGTAATTATATTCAGAGAAAACGGTAATGAAATGACTGCCATCAGGTCTGAAATGGCCATGATTTTCCGAAACAGCTTGTTCTTGAGCGCGGATATACGCAAGTCTGCACAGTTCCGGATCAAGTTGCAACGGCTCTTTCCCGGATGCTTCTCTCGCTTCGTTTATGGCGTTGAATAATTCGATATCCGTTTTATTGGGAACATAAATCAAATCTGTTACAGAAGGCTGTGCGGTTGAAATAGCGGGTTCTTCGGGCTTGGCAAATATATTTCCGAAAAATCCGGATATTGCCATCGCCAACGATAAAAGTACTGATATAAATGTTTTCATTTTTAAAAATCCTCCTTATAAATCAAATATAAATCTCAAATTGTTTCCTTTTACTCTTGCGTCTGCGATCAATTTGACTTCCGTCTTGCTGTCGTAATAACCGATAAGAAATGCGTCTTGTTCAGGAAAATCAGGAAATCTCGCAATCATTTTATTGCCGTATTTCGTAATAACATCGATTTGTTCTTCTTCGTCATCTGTGACGGGATTGCCTTTTCGGTCTACCCAAACCAACTCTTTCTTTTTGTTCAGCTTTTTTGTGAAGAATCCGTTTGTTCCGATACAACAAAAGCTGTATCCTTTTCCGAAATCGATAATTGTTGCAACCCATGCATACCGTTTTCCGTCATGTTTATAAAAATTAAAGCCGGAATTATTACTGTTGGGTTTCACAATGAATCGATTTCCGTTAACGTTCATTACAAGTTCTGCCATGGTTTTTCCTCCTTTCAAATTTATTGAAATTTTAAATTTCACTGAAAGTATGTAAGAAAATATTTTCGGCTCATTTTTCTGAGCAGAAGAAAAACTCCGCCTTTGCAGACGGAGTTCAAGGTATGTAAAAAATAAGGATAATGCGGTTTTTCTGAACAACGATTTTTAAATATTGAGAAAATAATTGTTAATAGCTACCCCTAAACGCCAATGACTCAACTGTAAAATGCTCGTCGCGAGAACGCACAAACGGTCGTATGATGTCGGCAATCCATATTTCTGAGCGAGTTTTTTGTTTTCGCCTCTCAATTTGTATGTGCCGTTTAAGTCTTTTTTATTGATCGGTTTAGGTTTCTTTGTTCTTTTGTCAAGGTTGCGTTCGTTCCAATGCTTGCAAATCAGTTTTTCAAGCTCTTCTCTGTAACCTTCTTCATTGTTGATTCTGTCAAGATAATAATGATAGGCTCGTTTTGCTTGTTCGGCACGAAGTTTATGTAAGTCAAGTTTGTTTTTAAATTCTTCCGAATCAAAAACCTTGTTTTCCGTTCCGTCAAAATATGTTTTTACGAACTCAACATCTTCAGGCAATATCAATTGCCATTGTGACTTACCTCCTTTACCCTTGCGGACATATGCATAAAAATTCCCGTTTCCATCCTCTTTAAAATCGCTTCCGCGCAGATTCTGGAGTTCTCGGCGCCTGATTCCGACACGTTTCTGGAACTCAACGAGATGGGCGAATTTTGGGCTGTCAGGATCGTTATCCGAGCGTTGAACCTTGCCGTTTGTGCTTCTGCTTCTGACATTGTGTGCAGAGCATCTTTTCGGTTTTTCAATATCCGATAACGGTATATTGAAAAACAGCGCAACGGGGCTCATATAGGTGTGGATTGTATTTGCAGTCAGTTCTTTGCTGATAAGAAACTGAACATAATCGTCTATGTGATTTTTGCAATCTTCGCTTGTTTTGCAGTCATGTTCAGACCTGCAGAATTCGATGAATTTGCGATAGTTTTTCACAAAAGCACTTCTTGTGACATTGTTTTCGTATCTGGAAAAGAAAGGTCTCGATTCCTCGCAAAGCATACGGGTAATCGACATCTTCTTATATTTCTTTTTGCTCACGGAATCACTCCTTGTTTTGTTATTCGGAAAACCTTTCTGAGTACGGCGTTTTCCGTTCCGTCCTGCGAATATTCGCCGTTAAACAACTTCAGGGCTTCATTCAGAAGCGACATACAGTCCGTTACGGCCGAGTCACTGCCGTAACACCAACGAGAATTTCAAAAAAATTCTCTCTAAAAACCCCACTAAAAGGTTATTTTCCAAGATAACTTGTCAAATAACCCCTTAGTGGTTTGGCAGATTTGAAAAACTTTATCTGCCAAAGTGACAGAAATACCCTCTGTTCCCGCTGTAAAACATCGGATATTTCTATCACTCTTCCGGCTTTGCAGGGCAATTGCAAAGGAAACAATATTTCTGTTTCCTTCGCTTTTTTGTGGCCTCAGCTATGTTCGGTCACGATGGGGGCGGCGTTTCTTGCATTTACATTTCCTCCTTCGATAATTTTGCTGACAACAAAAAGTGAATTATAAGACGGTGATATATGAGGCGTATTGGGTGTTGTCAGGTTGATACATTGATGGGGTTAAATCTCCTCCTTAATTTTAGTTGCGGCTGCAGATTGCCGCATTCAAGATGTCTGAAACGCTGTAAGAAACACACTTGAACTTGTTTTTCCAAGCGCAGTTTCTTTGTTTAATCAATAGGAAAAAAAGAAAGGACATAAAGT
>JAZNHM010000161.1:0-2792 GCA_045576955.1 Acutalibacteraceae bacterium
GACCATAATATGGTCAGGCTTTGGGGTTGCAAGTCTTAAATTCGGTTGTTTTTCCATTTTATTTCACCTTGATTTTGAAAAGTCTTGCACCGTGAGGGTTTACTTCAGCAGAAAAAGCACCGTCGGTTACGGTATATTCCTCATGCTTCCACATATCCCAAACGGAATAATTCACTCCGCCGAATGCGATATCGGTAATATCAAACGCAATTTCTCTTATTTCGTCATCAGTGTTGAAAAGCGCAACATATTTGCAATTTTCGCCCTTTGAAGTCCAGATGATTTCACCCTTGCCGTCGGTTTCTTCGCGCTTGAACTGTCTTGCTCCGCTTGAATTTTTGAGCATATCAATAAGTTCTCTGTTTTGAAGCAAAGAGAGCGTGAAATCGTCATTTTCGCGCATTTCCCCGCCCATCATAAGAGGGGAACGGAAGATACCCCAGAGAGTCATCATCGTTATCTGCTCGTCTTTTGTGAAACGTGTGTATCGGTTTCTGTATTCGGGAAGCAGTTCTGTTTTTTGAATACGTCCGAGCGGTAGCATATCACAATCGGGCCATGCGCCAGGCTGAACATATTCCTGCCACGCATAGCAACGCTCAAACATCGCGTGAAGCTTACTCCACTCATCCCAGAAATCGCCCGTCATGCGCCAAAGATTTGCGTTTGCAGCGAGATGCTCGTGCTCCCAGACGGGTGCAGGACCGGGTGAAAGGCTTAGAACCATATCTCGGCCGCAATTGTCAATTGCCTTGCGGAGCATTTCGATTTCTTCTCTGCCCGAATACGGCTTATCAGGCCACATCTCTGTGTTGGCAATATCATCGCATTTAATATAATCAACGCCCCAAGAAGCATAAAGCTCAAATATGGAATCGTAATATTCCTGCGCACCTTTTTTGTGAGTTTCAAGGCCATACATATCCGGATTCCATGGACAAATTGAAGAAGGCTTTGCGATATCTCTCGCCGTAACTCCTTCGCACTTGATTTTTGTATTCATATGTGCAGCCTGTCTAGGAATTCCTCTCATAATATGAATGCCGAATTTAAGTCCGAGCGAGTGAATATAATCGGCAATAGGTTTAAAGCCTTTTCCTCCTGCCGAAGAAGGAAACCTTTCAACCGCAGGAATAAGACGTGAATATTCATCCATGCAGAGTGGGGCAAAATAGTGATAGTAAAAACTGTCCGCAGTAGGTTCTGACCACTGAATATCACACACAACATATTCCCAGCCATAATCTTTAAGATGTTTTGCCATATAATCGGCATTTGCAAGGAGTTGTTCTTCATTGACAGCTGCGCCGTAGCAATCCCAGCTGTTCCAACCCATAGGAGGGGTCAGTGCAAGTTTTTTATGCATAGATTATCAATCCTTTCGGTAAACACGTATTTCAAATTCCGCTTTGACACGCAGGCTTTCAAGATTATCAAGCTTTGCCTGGTCGTCTTTACTCGTTTTATAGTAGTATGGGGTCATTTTAAAAAGATTCTGTATATCCTCATTCGAAGAAACATCGAGGTTTTTACGAATTCTTTGTGTTTTAATCAAACCAAATCCGTCAACATCAGTCTCGGGTATATCGTTAAGATACGGCTTATCGTAAATTGCCGTTTTAAGCTCAAAAAGATGGTTTTCGAGAGGAATAACGCGAATCATTACTCCGCCGGTTTTCAGCACACGGAGATACTCTGAATCTGCTTCGGGAGAGAAAATATTAAGAAGCAAATCCGCCGAATCATCAGCAAACGGCATTTCAAAAACACTTGCAACCGCCGTTGGAATACCGCTTTTACGTTTCGATGCAAACTCAAGCGCATCCTTTGAAATATCCACACCGTAAAACAGAATATCTTTTCCAAGGCTCTGCTTTATGCCCGATGAATACCAACATTCTCCGCAGCCTGCATCAATAACAGCTGCTCCTTCCGCGAGGAATTCATCACAGATATCTGTAACGGCATCACGCAGAAAACCATAGTAATCCTTATCAAGAAAATCTCTTCTCGCTCTTATCATCACACGGTCATCGCCGTGTCTTTTAGCCGATGATTTCTGTGACTGAAGGAGATTGACATATCCGAATTTCGATTTATCAAAACAATGTCCGTTTATGCACTTGTAGAGTTTTTCTTCTTCGGCAAGTGCTTCACGGCATACGGGACAGATAAAATTCATCTTATTTACCCTTGAATTCATTTATTTTTTCAATCATCTTTCTGCCTATACCGCACATAAACTTTTCACATTCGGTAAGCATACTGTCGGGGAACATACGTAAAAAGCTGTCTGCTTCGTAGGTGAAGTTACCTTTATAGTCTATGTCGGCAAGTGCTTTGAGAATTGAATCCCAATCCATCTTTGAAAGATAAGGCAGAGTGTGGGAATCATTTATGTTATCATTATCGTGAATGTGAAGGCAACCGAGTCTGCTGCCCATATCTCTTATCATTGAAGCACAGTCTTCGCCTACAAGACCGCAGTGACCGAGGTCAAGACAAGCAGTGAAATTTTCGGGATTAACCGCATCAACATAGCGGTTGAAATCTTCTGCGGTACTGCAGACATTGGGAACAATGCGATTGAGATTATTATCCCATCCCCACATATTCTCAAGTGCGATTTTCACGCCGTAATCCTTTGCGTAAAGTTCAAGATAATGGTATAATTCCATATTCTTTTCAAACTGATTCTCTTTGAAAGCACACGGATGAACAACGCAGATTTTCGCCTCAAGCATACCTGCGATTTCAAGTGCTCTTTTAACCTTTTCGATTGTTTTTCTGCT
>JAZNHM010000162.1:0-1585 GCA_045576955.1 Acutalibacteraceae bacterium
GTAAGGCACCAGACTTTGACTCTGGCATTCGTAGGTTCAAATCCTGCCATCCCAGCCAAGTCTTCGGGTCGAAATCGATCCGACCGAAAAAACGGAGAATTCGAGAGAATTCTCCGTTTTTTCGACTCTAAAGTTTTTCAGAATTTTGCAGATGCATTTCGGGCATTTCGGGTCTGTAGACAGATTCGAACCAACGAAATGCATTTTTTGATATAGATTCCCCACAGGAGCAAATCCGTGGACAGATTCGAACCGCCACACAGTTTGCGGAGAGTTGCAAAAAACCTTCCAACTCAAAATTTATTTACAAAGCCAAAGATGCAACGGCATTTTGGACAGATTTGGACTAACGAAATATACTTACAGTTTAATATTCAAGCCAAAATATAGTTAACATATACGTTTGCCATCTTTGAAAACACAAATTTTATGGCATAATATAATCAACCGATATCGGAAAGCTTGATTACAACTATTTTTGGAGGAAAAATCATGTCAATAGGATCAACTATAAAAAAATTGCGACACGAGAACGATATGACGCAAGAACAGCTTGCTGAACTTCTAAATATGACATCAGCCGCTATTTCGGCTTGGGAATGTGATAGAAACTCTCCCGATATTAGCCAAATCCCGCTTTTGTCTCACATATTTGGTGTGTCAGCAGATGTTCTTCTCGGCATTGACTTGTCTGTTCAAGAAGAAAAAATTGAAAGTATCATTGTAGAAGCAGAAAAATGTAGTGGAAAAGAATCGGTAGAAATTTATCGACTTGCGCTTGCCGAATTTCCTGCATCCTATACGCTTATGCTGAACCTTGCTCGTTCTCTCGATTATGCAGGAGAGCCGGAAACATACAATAGTCGCTTGAAAGAAAGAATCGCACTATATGAGCGAATTCGCGAAGGAACGAAAGACGCATATACCAAAAACTGCGCTGAAGGTTGGCTGTGTCGCATATACTTAAGTCAAGGGCAGCGTGATAAAGCGATGAAAATTGCGGAGAGTGTTCCGAATTTTATGTTTTCTTACAACGACTTTGAACTTATGTTAGCGCAAGGAAAAGAAAAAATTTATAATATGCATCATAGCATTGAAGGAAATTTTGCTTCCCTTTGCGATGATATTTGCTTTATTACCATGATTGAAGTGGACGGAAAACCATTTTTTACACACGAACAAGCGATTTCCATGCTTGAAAAGATACCGAGATTGTATGAGGCTTTCTATGAGAATAAAGATTATCTTGACGATGGTGTAATGATTGCCTTGGCATACACACGCATGGCTGAACATTATGCAGAGTTAATGGACGCCACGAATGCTATACGTTGTATAGAGTCCGCCTTTGAAAACGCAAGAAAGGTAGATGCATACTATGAGGGATTGAACAATGGTCCTTATGGAATAACCGATACATGGGATTATCCTCAAATCCCGAAAGAAAAGAGGCACACATCCATTCTTGCAAATCCCGATTTTGACTACCCAACCTGTACGATATGGATCGACAAAGATGGAGAAAGTCAGGTTCAGCGTTGCATGCGAGATTTTTCACATTCAAGATAAGTCGGATCGTAGCCAT
>JAZNHM010000163.1:0-2876 GCA_045576955.1 Acutalibacteraceae bacterium
AGCTTGTACGGATTTTATGTGCTTATGTATTTCAATGAGTTCCTTTCGGGGGGATACACCCAGTTTTCCGTAAAGGTTTCGGTTGTGATATTTTAAGGTGGATTCCTTAATGTTCATATTTGCCATGATCTCCTTGGTGGTAACTCTGGCAATATACGCATCATAGATGTCCCGTTCTGTCGGTGTCAGCGTTTTCAGTCCCATCATAAAGACTTCGATGCGCTCAGGTGCGACAGCTTCATTCTCCACCGGCTTTTCAAGCATCACATCCGGTGTGGATGCTTCAGTATCGGAATAGCTTTGTACCGACTCGACCTGCTTGACAATTTTTCTCATACGCTGGTATTCGTTCATAACAAGGTGGATGCCAAGCAAGAACAGTTCGCTGATGATATATGAAATAGATAACATTTCAAAATCAATTCTCGTCATCTGCTCAATGAACCAAACACCGATATTAATAAATACCGCAATCGCAAGGATAACAGCGTGCACTGTGGTGTCAATGGTTTTCTTAACTTGTGCACGAATAATGACCGTAACCATAGCAAAAAAATAGCCGAGCAGATAAACCAAGTATAGCGGATGCAACGGCCCGTACACCTTTACAAGCGTTGCCACACCATCAACCACCGCAAAGGAAACCTCTTTATAATAGATTGGAAGTATTCCGGGGCTTGCGGCAACCAAAAAGATAAGTATCGACAAGGCACCTAAGGCACCGTGTAACCATTTTGGATGCTTCGTGCCGGTAACGTTCAATATGATCATCAACATCGACAGTGGTAAAAATACCGAGCCGAGATATGCCACACGGTTTGCCCACAACGCCATCGTGAGACTTGTAGACATTGCCAAGAAGGTATATCCAACGTTTACCACAAATACCGATGAGAACAGCATAACAAGCCATGCTTTGTTTTTGCGCACTTGCAAGACACAGCCAACTAAAAGTAACAAAGACAGAACGGCTGTAGCGCCGTAGACAATAGTCAGGCTTGTGCTTTTTGCTCCAACAGCGTGACAGCCCGACAAACAAAATATAAAAAATAGCAAGACAGGTGCGCTTGAAAATAACTTTTTCATTTCGCCCTCCTCTGACCGTTTTTTCAAAAAAGACAGTATAGTTTAAAAATTCTTATACTTTATTTATAAAAACACCGTTTCCCATACTTTTAGTATGGGGACAAACGGTATATGTGTTGCTATAATTATATCATAAAATATAAAATGAATCAAGGCGGTAGTTTTATCGTGTTTGAATCATAAAATTTAAAGGAGGTCTTAAAGTGAAAACTTTGAAGAAAAAAATCATTAGTTTAGTGTTAACACTAATATTTTTAATGTCGGTATTTACACCGCTGACGGTGTGTGCTGAAGATGTGATTATCGACACACTTCGCATTGACTTTACCACGGAAAATGCCCATCCTGGTGCTGTGGCTTATGAATTAAGAAAGGAGCTAAAAAAGCTTGAAGGAGAAAACATAAGCAACGGAACAGAAGATGTTGGATTTTGCATGAATGTTTACTTGTTTTCTTATACCGAACCGAACAGGGAAGGAACATCCAAGCAAATCGAATCTGAGGACACAGATTTTCTTGATCCCAACCTCTATTATTACGTCAATTTTGAAATAAAAGCTAATAACGGCTTTGATTTCAAGCACACAGGAACAGAATTTGATACATCGTCTTTGACAACAGTCATTAATGGCGAAGAAATGACCGGCATTTCAGATGGTTATTATAACGAGTATTGGAAACTGATCGATCTTTATATTCCTATTGAAATTGATACTACAAGCAAAGTTTATTCGGTAGAAATTACGAATAGTGACGTGAATGTGGAAAAGGGCGATACCATTCAATTCCAAAGCAAGACCGTATCTTATGGCGATGGATATGATGCAGTTACATGGAGCTTAGAGGGCGCCCAAAAAGCCGGTACAACTATTAGTAGCTCGGGCTTACTTACGGTAGCCGCTGATGAAACAGCCGATAGTATTACGGTTAAAGTCTGCTCCGAAAAAGATGCAGAGAAATATGATACCGTAACGTTGAATGTATTGGAAAAACTTGCCATAGACAGCGTGGAGGTAGACCCGCAGAGCGCAACACTTTTTGCAGGAGACAGCGAAGTGTTTACCGCAACAGTTATAGGAACTGACACGCACGAGGTTGAATGGCAACTTACAGGAAACAGCAGTGCAAACACAACGATTACACCCAATGAACAAACATGTACTTTAGCAGTGGGCGAAGACGAAACTGCAGAAGTTCTTACAATTGAGGTAACTTCAGTTAAGGATCCAACAAAATCGGCAACTGCAAGTATTACGGTTAAACAACTAACTATCATCGATAGACTTTTAATTAATTACACCACAGAAAAAGCAATGACCGATGTTTCCGCCTATGAATTAACAAAGGAACTCCGGGAAAGTGATGGAAAGAACATAAGCAACGGAACAGAAGATGTTGGATTTTGCATGAATGTTTACTTGTGGTCTTATACCGAACCGAACAGGGGAGGAACAGCTAATCAAATTGGATCTGAGGACACAGATTTTCTTGACCCCGATCTCTATTATTACGTCGAATTTGAAATAAGAGCTAATAAAGGCTTTGATTTTAAACATGACGGAACAAGTTTTGATACTACGTCATTAACAACCGTTGTTAATGGACATGAAATGACCGGTATTGCAGACGGTTATTATAATGAATATTGGAAAGTAATCGATCTTTTTATTCCGATTGAAATCAAATGTAATCATAATGATACAACAACAAGCATAGAGAATTTCACACAGGCTACAATGAGCGACGATGGAGAGTATGAAGAAGTCGTGAAATGTGAAATCTGCAAAGAG
>JAZNHM010000164.1:0-15874 GCA_045576955.1 Acutalibacteraceae bacterium
TTAAAATCGCAGGTCAGGTCAACACCTGGCTTGACGGCGTTTCCGAATCTGTTTCCTGCAACGAACGCCACCATTGCCGCAATCTTAAATTCCCCAGACCCGTTATTGTTTTCAACCCTCTTTCGTTCGAGGTTGAATCCGCAGTAAGAACATATCATCCTTCAGCCAAAGTAACGGATTGCGACGGCAATGAGGTTATATTCCAGAATGTGCGTTCATCACGCTCAAACGACAGTCACCTTGACACCGAGTTTATCGCAAAGGTGCCTGCACTCGGCTATGCTGTTTATTGGTTATGGCACGCTGATTCCGAGGGCGTTGAATGTTCAATAAAATCAACCGATGTTTCGGCAGACGGACTTGCAATAGAAAACAAATATCTCAAGGTTGTTTTCGATGAAAAGACCGGTGGAATAAAGAGCCTTGTTTCAAAAGAAGACGGCTATGATTATGTTGGCGGCGAATTCTGCGTGCCCTCAATAATCGATAACTCCGAGCCCGATACATGGGCACACAACATCTTTAAGTTCAATAAAGAAATTGCAAAAATGGAGCTTAAATCAATAGAGCTTGTTGAAAACGGACTTGCAAGAGCTGTTGTGAGAGTTAAGCATATCTATAACGGATCATACCTTAATCAGGATTTCATTCTTGCTTCGGGCAGCAGAATGCTCCGTGTTAAGTGCAGAACCCTTTGGCAGGAGCCTTTGACGATGCTCAAAATGCCCGTTACAATCAAGGGCGAAAATCCGATTTCAACATATGAAATTCCCGCAGGATTCATCAAAAGACCTTGCAACGGCGAAGAAGAGCCCGCCCTCACATGGGGCGATGTTACCGCAGAGGGCAGAGGTGTTTCTCTTATCAGCGATGCAAAATACAGCTATGACTGTGCAGATAACACCTTAAGACTCACTCTTTTGAGAAATTCGATTTTTGCCGATCATTATTCAGACAGACCCGCCGCAGATTTTACCTATACCGATGAAGGCTTGCACAGATTTGAATATGCGGTTTATCCTCATTCGGGTGAAGCAGAAAACAGCGAAGTTCAAAAGCTTGCTCTTCAGCTTAACTCAAAGCTTGTTGCAATTCCCGTCGGATATCACAAAGGTGAAATGCCCCGTGTCAACAGCTTTATCAGCATCAGCAAGCCGAATATCCGTCTTGACGCATTCAAATTCTGCGAGGACGGTTCGGGAGATATCGTTATGCGACTTCGCGAAACCGACGGCAAACCGGTAAAGACTGCTATTGTTTGCGATATAGCAGATGCAGGTTTCTACGCTGATTTCAACAAGTTTGAAATCAAAACCTTCCGTGTCGATTCCGAAGGCTATGTAACCGAAACCGATTTCCTTGAAGGATTGGTTAAATATTAATAATCAGATGCATTTCATTCCTTGAGAATGGGATGCATCTTTATTATTGAAAACATTTATTTATTATGTTATAATCCGAGAAAAGGATGTGATTTAATGCCTTGGATCTGGCTTGATGAAAAAAAATACCCCGAATGCCAAAAAAATATTTATAACGTTCTTTATGACTGTGAAAATAAATATGCAGAAGATTGTAATTATTGTGTAGCTGATATTTACAAATGTTTTAATTTTAATAAGGCTGTTAAATCCTTGATGTTCCGTGTAAGTGCCGATAACACTTATATTCTCCACATTAACGGTGAATTTATCGGTATCGGTCCTGCATCAGCGGGCGGTGATTTTCTTTGCAGAGGCACTGCACCGAAACATTACGCTGATAAATATGAGATTGATTTCACTGATAAATCTCCAAATATGCTTGATATTTCCTCAAAAGTCAGCCTTCAGCCGGAAATACTCACGAACTATTCAAGAGGGCACGGCGGGTTCTTATTGGAAGGCACTGTCACGTTTGCAGACGGCACAACCGATAATATCGTAACTGATTCATCGTGGATTGCTGTGCCCGATTATTCATATAACGCTTTCCGCAGTTATGATTCACGCTTAAAGAATTTTTTATCCGATTCTTATGCTTCGGAAATTAATGATATCTGGAATGTTGAAGATTCATTCATACCGCCGAGGTCATATCATAAAGTGTTTGAAACCGAACTTATGGTCGGTACAGGTAAAACAGAAACTTTTGAATTCGAGATTGATAAGATTTACGGTGTTCATCCTGTGATAAATTCATTCGGAAAGTGTGAAATCACACTTAAAACTTGCGAACTTGACGGGCAGGAAGAAACCGAAGAGAAAATTGTTTTTGCAAATACGCAAGAGGAATATTTTTCGTTCCGTATGCACAGCGCAGGTAAGTTAACGGCAGTTGTTAACAATACCGATTCCGTTGATGTCAAGATTGTTTTATCACTTATTGCACCTTGGTATCCCATTGGAAAAGAAGGGTCCTTTGTTACAAGCAATGAAGGTCTCAATAAGGTTTACGATGTATGCAAGCATACCCTTAAAATTTGCCGTCAGACGCTTCATCTTGACAGTACAAAGCATCAGGAGCTTCTTGCGTGCACGGGAGACTATAACATTGAAAGCCTTATGACAATGTTCTGCTTCGGTGATATGCGTCTTGCGGAATTTGATTTGATGCGAACAGCCGATTGGCTTGTTGCAAACAACGGCGTTATGTTTCACACAACTTACAGCCTTATCTGGGTTCAGATGCTTCATGATGTCTATATGATAACAGGCAGAAAAGAAATTCTTCTTTATTGCCGAAAAGCGCTCGACACTTTACTTCAAAGATTTGAAAGCTACATCGGAGAAAATGAAATTATAGATAACCCGCCTGATTTTATGTTTGTTGACTGGACTGTTATCGACGGATTCTCTATGCATCATCCTCCCAAAGCGCTCGGACAGACTGTTTTGAACTGTTTTTACTACAAAGCATTGACCGAAGCTTCAAAGATTTATTCTTATATCGGTGAAGATGATACAGCATCCTCAATATGCGTTAAGGCTGAAAAGTTTAAAATCAGATTCAACGAAGTATTTTTTGATGACGGCAGAAAGCTTTATTTTGACGGTCTCGGTACGCCATACGGCGGAGGATATCATTATCATCCCGCAAATGTTGACAAAAAATATTTTTCAAAATATCCCAATATTCTTGCACCGCTTTACGGTCTTTGCGATGATGAGCTTGCAATTGATATACTTGAGAGAATAATTTTTGATGATACGCTTCAGGATATTCAGCCGTATTTTATGCATTATCTTCTTAACGCGGTCAGAAAATATAATTTGTTTGAAAAATACGGTATGAAGCTTCTCAAAAGATGGATTCCCGTTGTAAACACTTGCGAAAAGGGGCTTGCGGAAGGCTGGATTGCTCCCGAAGAAAGCTATTCTTTTGACCATTCCCATGCTTGGGGCGGAACTCCCGCTTATCAGATGCCGATGGCGATAACGGGTCTTGAAATTCTTGAAGCGGGGATGAAGAAACTAAAGTTCAGTCCCAAACTTTATAACCTTGATTTCGCTGAAATCGAAATTCCGACTGAACAAGGAATTATCCATTTTAATGCCGAAAAAGGGAAAGAAGCTATTATTGATGTGCCTGACGGCATTGAAATTGAAAGAGGTTAATTTATGAATGTTTTGAATAACATAAATCCGCAAAAAGTTTTTGGCTTTTTTGAAGAAATTTCTTCAATACCCAGAGGCTCGGGTCATAACGATAAAATCAAGGAATATTGCGAGAATTTTGCAAAAGAAAGAAATCTGAAATATATATCCGATGATGCAGGGAATGTAATAATTTATAAAGATGCATCAAAGCATTGCAAGTCAACCGAACCCGTAATCATTCAAGGCCATCTTGATATGGTGTGGGAAAAAGACAGCTCATCAGACATCAATTTTGAAACAGACGGTCTTGAGCTTTGCGTGGACGGTGATTATATCTCCGCAAAGGGAACAACTCTTGGCGGTGATGACGGCATTGCCGTTGCAATGTGCCTTGCGATTCTCGATTCCGACGATATCTGCCATCCTCCGCTCGAAGTTGTTTTTACCGCAGACGAAGAAATCGGTATGCTCGGTGCGGCTGCTCTTGATTTTGGTGCTCTTTCCGCAAAGAGAATGATCAATCTCGATTCCGAAGCTGAAGGCACTCTCTGGGTAAGCTGTGCAGGCGGTGGCAGAGCTGATATAACATTGCCCGTTATCTATGTAAAAAACGACAAACCGACTTATAAAATTACCGTTACGGGTCTTCACGGCGGTCATTCGGGCGCAGAGATTCACAAGGGTTACGCCAACGCCAACAAGGTTATGGGGCGCATTCTTGATATGATTCCGCAGGATATTGAATTTAATATCGTCAGCATTGACGGCGGAACGGCTGATAACGCAATTACGAGAGAGTGTAGTTGTATTATCAGATGCGATTTTCCTGCTATCCGCAGAGTTATCGGGATGATTTTTGAAATGATTGTGATGAATTATATTAAAAGTGATCCCGATATAACTATTAAATCTGAAAGAATCGAATGTAACGAAGATTCGATGGATTCGGATTCAACAAAAACCGTTATTGCTCTTCTTAATGCACTTCCGAGCGGAGTTATCGCAATGAGCAAGGAAATTGAAGGTCTTGTTGAAACATCACTTAACCTCGGTATTCTCAAAACAGAAAATGATAAAGTTATCTTCAGTTTTGCTCTCAGAAGTGGTGTTGATTCCGAAAAGGATGAGCTTGCTCAGAGACTTGTTCGTTTGGCAGAAGATTTTAATTCAGGTATCGAATTATACAGTGATTATCCTGCTTGGGAATATAAAAAGGATTCAAAACTCCGTGATACAATGGCTGAAATTTATAAAGATATGTTCGGCAAGGAAATGACGGTAACGGCTATTCACGCAGGTCTTGAATGCGGTTTATTCTGCGGAAATATCAAAGGTCTTGACTGCGTTTCGCTCGGACCCGATATGCTTGATATCCATACTCCCTCGGAGCGTTTGAGCATTTCTTCAACCGAAAGAGTCTGGAATTTTCTTCTTCGTGTGCTTGAAAGCATCTGATTGAGCATATACTGAAAAGCTTTGAAATGCTTAAAACAAAATTCAGCAATTCGCTCGCATACAAAATAAAAATATAACCGTTCACGGAAGATGCTGGTATCAGAAAATATACAAGTATAACACACATGGCTGAATCAATAATATTGTATTTCATTGAGTAAACCTGTGCGTCAAGTCCTTTCAGCATTCCGTCGGTTATCATATCCGTGTACATTATCGGCACAAGCGGTGAAAGTATTTTTATATACTTCGCCGCTTCGTTTGTTTTATAAATCAACTCAGAAAGAATCGGTGCAGAAAGATAAAAAAACACTGCGCAAGCGAACGAATATAAAAGCGTTCTTTTCAAGTTCCTGATTACAGTGTATCTTATGTTTTTATTCTCTGAAAGCTCGTAATATGATGCAAGCTTCGGAACGAGTAACATCGAAACAGACGAAATCAATGCACCCGGATATAAAATAAGCGGCATTGCCATTCCGTGAATAACACCGTATGATGCGAGAGCATTCTGTGCGTTTATTCCCGATTTTTTGAATCCCTTAGGAATCAGGATATGTTCAACAGTCAGAAGAATGCTTCTTATACAAGTACCCGTAGCATCAGGAAGCGCAATTCTCCAAAAGTCAAAAAGATTGATTTTACTTTTTGTTCTGTCCTTTTTTATTACTCTGTTTTTCAGAAATGTTGCAAGTATGCAGGAAATAATTTCGGATGATGTCATACCGGTAACAATTGAAATACACAAATAAGTTGAATCATAATAAGACGAATTCCCGATTAAATATGTAACAATGGCGATTTTTACACCTTGCTCAATCATCTGAATAACCGAATAATGCGGTGTCATTTCACATGAGGTAAAATATCCGCTCAGAGCGGATGACATTGCAACAAACGGAAGACTGACAGAAAGAATTTTTAACGGAAAAGCCGTTGCGGAATTTTCGAGAACACTTATGCCGATTAGATCAGAAAAAATAAAAAGTATAATTCCGACTATACTTCCGCATATTCCTGCATAGGTGATGCAGAATGTCAGAGATTTGTCGGGGTCATTCTTTTTTAATGTTCTGATTTCGACCGAAAGCCTTGTTGTTGCAAGCCTGATTCCGGCGCAGGAGAAAGTAACCGCAAGCGAATATACGCTCATTATAAGCTGAAAAAGACCCATTCCCGATGCACCGATATGATTTGTAAGATATGAATTGAACCATACACCGACAGTTCGCATCAAAAGATTAACGGCGGTCATTATTATCGTGTGCAGTGCAATGTTTGAAATTTTCATTCTCTCACCTAATTCGGTTGAAATTTTATAAATATATGTTATAATTCAATTGGGAGTGATTTTTATGAAAAGATTAATCAAATTAACAGCAGTATTTCTTGTGTTAACATTCGTGTTCAGTGCATTATCTTTTGCACAGACTGAAACCGCTATGCCCGAAATTACCGAATACGGATTTGTTGACTGCGGCGATGTTGAAATCGAATACGGCATTTACGGTTCATCCGATAAAGAACCGCTTTTGCTTCTTCCGCCGAACGGGGGGGATATGCATTGTTTTGATGACAGCATTCTTCCCGAAATGTCAAAGCATTTCAGAGTTATAACTGTTTCACCCAGAGGCACGGGTAACTCGGGCTGGGCAGAGGGAACAATGAATTTTGAAACAATGGCTGAAGATCTTGTGAAGCTTCTTGATTATCTGAAAATAGAAAAAACAGATATTTTCGGATTCAGCGACGGCGGCAATCTCGGCGTTGTTTTTACCCTCGCTCATCAGGACAGAGTAAAATCTCTTGTTATTATGGGTTCAAATATCAACACATTCGGCACAAACACCTTTGACCAGATTCAGATTACCTATCAATACATCGTGCTTTGCGTTGAAGCCTGGATAAAAGGTGACGAAGAAACAAAAATCCGCCGTGACATCAAGGGTATGATGGTCGGTCAGCCGAGCCTTACTTTCAAGGATATTTCGGCAATAAAAGTTCCCGTTTTCAATATTTACGGCGAACATGATATGATTCAGCGCTGGCATTCAAAGATGATAACAAAATCAATCGAAGGCGCTCAGGAATTAATGATTGTCGGCGGCGGCCACAGTACCTGCTTTGAATATACGGATACCGTCATAAATCCCGCTTTGCTTGAATTTTACGGAGTTTCCGAATAAATTATATTGACAATATATTTATTGTATGATAAAATTAATCAACTTAATATCAAAGGTTTTGACGGGGAGGGCAGCGCAAATGTGCTCTCAGAGAGTCGGCGGCAGGTGAAAGCCGATGTGCGGCAAGCGTTTGTTGTAGCCCCTGAACCGAAAGGAAGAAAGTGCATTTAAATGCATCAGTAGAACCTTTCCGTGAATGCTGCGTTAATGCATAGGGCTTGTCAGAGCCCAAAGAGCGGCATCGTATGATGCAATTTGAGTGGTACCGCGGGTATAATTTTACTCGTCTCATTGATTTATTATGAATCTGTGAGACGATTTTTTTATGTCTCACGAAGAAAGAAAGGATTGATTTTCTTATGGCAAAAGAGCTTGCCAAACAGTATGATCCGAAAAACGTTGAGGATCGTATTTATGACTACTGGCTGAAAGGAAAGTATTTCCACGCCAAAAACGAACCCGATAAAAAACCTTATACAATCGTTATTCCGCCTCCCAATATCACAGGTCAGCTTCATATGGGTCACGCCCTTGATAACACACTTCAGGATATCCTTATCCGTTGGAAAAGAATGCAGGGATTTGATACCCTCTGGCTTCCCGGCACAGACCACGCTTCAATCGCGACTGAGGCAAAGATTGTTGAAGCTATGGCAAAAGAGGGTCTGACCAAAGATGACCTCGGCAGAGAGGGTTTCCTTGTCCGTGCATGGGATTGGAAAGAAAAGTACGGCGGACGTATTATTGAACAGCTCAAGAAAATGGGCTCATCCTGCGACTGGGACAGAGAGCGTTTCACTCTTGATGAAGGCTGCAGCAGAGCAGTTCGTGAAGTTTTCGTAAGACTTTATGAAAAAGACCTTATTTACAGAGGCAACAGAATGGTTAACTGGTGCCCTTACTGTGAAACATCAATCTCGGATGCCGAGGTTGAATATGAAGAGCAGGACGGTAATTTCTGGCATCTTCTTTACACCGTTAAAGAAACAGGTGAAAAGCTTGAGCTTGCAACAACAAGACCTGAAACAATGCTCGGCGATACTGCAGTTGCAATCAATGCAGAGGATGAAAGATATGCTCATCTTCACGGCTGCCACGTTATTCTTCCTCTTCTTAACAAAGAAATCCCCATCGTATGCGACGAACACGCTGACATGACCAAGGGAACAGGTGTTGTTAAGATTACACCTGCTCACGACCCCAATGACTTTGAGGTTGGCAAACGCCACAATCTTCCCATGGTCAGAACATTCACATATGACGGCTTTATGACCGGCGCTGCCGATAAGGCTCAGTATGATGAGCTTGTTGCAAGCGGCAAGGCAACTGCAGATGAACCCGAAGTTCTTGATTGCGGTAAGTATGCGGGCATGTCAACAATGGATGCAAGAAAAGCTATCCTTGCTGACCTTGAAGCAGGCGGATACATCAAGGAAATCGAGCCCCGTGCTCATGAAGTAGGCACTTGCTACCGTTGTCACACTACAATCGAGCCTATGGTTTCAAAGCAGTGGTTCGTTCGTATGGAACCCCTTGCAAAGCCTGCTATTGAAGCAGTTGAAAAGGGCGAAACAGTATTCGTTCCCGAAAGATTCACAAAGAACTATATGAACTGGATGCGCGGCACACGAGACTGGTGTATTTCCCGTCAGCTCTGGTGGGGTCACAGAATCCCCGCATGGTACTGCGCAGACTGCGGTGCAACAATAGTTTCAAAGACCGATGTTGACACTTGCCCCCACTGTTCAAGCAAGAACCTCAATCAGGACGAAGATACGCTCGACACATGGTTCTCATCGGCACTCTGGCCGTTCTCAACTCTCGGCTGGCCCGATGAAACAGAAGACCTCAAGCATTATTATCCCACAAGCACACTTGTTACAGGCTATGATATCATCGGTTTCTGGGTAAGCCGTATGATTTTCTCGGCACTTGAATACACAGGTCAGGTTCCTTTTGACACTGTTCTTATCCACGGTCTTGTAAGAGACGCTCAGGGCAGAAAGATGTCAAAGTCACTCGGCAACGGCATTGACCCGCTTGAGATTATTGATACCTACGGTGCTGACGCTCTCAGACTTACTCTTGCAACCGGCAACAGCCCCGGAAACGATATGCGTTTCTCAGATGAAAAGGTAAGTGCAAGCCGTAACTTTGCAAACAAACTCTGGAATGCATCAAGATTCATTCTTATGAATATCGGCGATGATGAAATTCCCTGCGAGCTTCCCACAGAGCTTGCACTTGAAGATAAGTGGATCGTAAGCCTTGTTAACAAGCTTGCAAAGGATGTTACTGATAACCTCGACAAGTTCGAGCTTGGTATTGCAATTGCAAAGCTTTATGATTTTATCTGGGATGTATTCTGCGATTGGTATATTGAAATTGCAAAAATCCGTCTTCAGAAGGGCGGAGACGAAGCACAGAGCGCAAAGCAGGTTCTTGTTTTTGTTATGGATAAGATTCTCAAGCTTCTCCATCCCTTTATGCCTTTCATTACCGAAGAAATCTGGCAGACAATTCCCCATATCGGCGAATCAATCATGATTTCCGAATGGCCTGAGTTTGACGAAGCTCTCTCGTTTACAGCTGAAGAAGCAGAGATGGAAAGAATCATGACCGCTGTCCGTGCAATCCGTAACAGAAGAGCGGAAATGAACGTTCCTCCCTCAAAGAAGGCAAAGGTATTTATTGCAACTGCTCATAACGACACATTCGTCAAGGGCGGCGTATTCATGCAGAAGCTTGCAAGCGCATCTGAAGTTGAGGTTGCCGAAGCATTTGACCTTGAAGGCGCTGTATGCATCGTTACTCAGGATGCCAAGATTTACATTCCCATGGGCGAACTCGTTGACTTCGAAGCTGAAAAAGCAAGACTCAACAAAGAACTTGCCGCAGTTCAGAAGGACCTTGATTTTGTCAACAATAAGCTTTCCAATGAAAACTTTGTTGCAAAAGCACCTGCAAATGTTGTTGCTGCTCAGCGTGAGCAGGCTGCAAAATATGCAGAAAAAATTGCAATGCTCAAGGAAAGCATCGCAAAACTCGGATAATTTTTACGGTCTGGCGGGGGTTTTGCTCCCGCCGACTTTTTTACGGTTGGTGATTTTATGAATTGCAATGAAGCAATTGAATATATCCATTCTCTCGAAAAGTTCGGAATCAAACCCGGTATGGAGCGAATCCGTGCTCTTTGCAATGCACTCGGCAATCCGCAGGATAAATTGAAGGTGATTCATGTTGCGGGCACAAACGGCAAAGGCTCAACTTCAACGATGATTTCAAACATTCTCCGTAAAAGCGGATATAACACAGGTCTGTTCATTTCTCCGTATGTTTCTGATTTCCGCGAAAGAATTCAGTATAACGGAAATATGATTGAGAAAAAAGAGCTTGCAGAATGTGTTGAAAAGGTTAAGAAAATCATCGATGAACTTTCATTGAACGGAATTCAGCCGACTGAATTTGAGGCTCTGACTGCCACAGCTTTTCTTTATTTTGAGAGAAAAAACTGTGATTTTGTTGTGCTCGAAGTAGGTCTCGGAGGCAGACTTGATTCAACCAATGTCATTAATGCGCCGTATGTTAGCGTTATTACAAGCATTTCTTTCGACCATACGGCTATTCTCGGCAACACAATCGAAGAAATCGCATCTGAGAAATGCGGAATTATCAAATTCGGCGCAGAAACGGTTGCATATCCTTTCCAGGATGAAAAATCAATGAAAATAATAAATGAAACTTGCAAAAAAAAGTGCAATTCATTACGTATTCCCGATGTTTCGGCGCTCTCTGTCGGTGAAGAAAAAATTGACGGCACAGAGGTTAAATATAAAGGGATATGCTATAAACTTCCGCTTGCGGGCAAGCATATGGTTTATAATTCAATTACTGCTGTTGAAGCAGTAAAATCTCTCGGAAGATTCAATATTAACATTACCGATGAAGGAATCAAAAACGGAATAGAATCATCGGTTATGCCTGCAAGAATGGAATTAATCAAGAAAAAGCCCGTTATTATTCTTGACGGCGGTCATAACGAAGGTTGTGCGAATGCTCTTGCAGATTATATCCGTAAGCATATCGAAGGCAAGCGGATTGTTATGGTTTCTTCGATGATGGCGGACAAGGATTATGAATCATATCTGAAAACAGTTCTGCCGTTTGCCGAAACATTCATTGCAACAAAAGCCGATGTGCCCCGAGCACTTTCAAGCGATGAACTGATGAAAAATGCATCCGCATATTGCAAGAATTGTTTTGACATTACAGAACCCGAAAAGGCAGTCAAAGCCGCGTTTAACATCACTCAACCGGAAGATGCTCTTATAATTTGCGGTTCATTTTATCTTGCCGGTGAAATAAGAGAATATTTACTTAATATGTAACGATAATTCTACATTTTTTTTATTACAAATCCCTTATCCTATTGTGGTAAGGGATTTTATTTTTTAGGAGTGAAAATATGGCAATAAAAATAACGTCAACACCCGTCAGACTAACAATAACATTAAGCGGAGAAATCGACCATCATAATGCTGCGATATTAAGGCTTGAAGCCGATGAGGCAATACAGTCGTCGTTATCTACCAACATAAGACTTGATTTTGCCGATGTAACATTCATGGATAGCTCGGGTATCGGATTTGTTCTCGGCAGATACAGAATAGCTGAAAGTTGCGGAGCTAATCTTGAAGTTATCAATCTTTCGGGTAGGCTTTATAATATGATGAAGCTTGCGGGGCTTGAAAAACTTGTAATGTTAAAAACCAAATAACGGAGGAAAACTGATGAAACCGATAAACACTTTAAAACTTGAAATCGAAAGCCGTTCGGTCAATGAATCATTCGCAAGGGCGGCGGTTGCTGCTTTTGCGTCACAGCTTGACCCGAATGTAGAGGAAATATCCGATATAAAAACTGCAGTCAGCGAGGCTGTCACAAACTGCATTGTTCACGCTTACCGTAATAAAGTCGGTAAGATTTACATAACAGCAGATATCTTTGAAAACGGAAAATTCAGAGTAAAAATCAAGGACAAAGGCTGCGGAATCGAAAATGTGAAACAAGCTATGGAGCCGCTTTTCACAACTCTCGGCGGCGAAAGAGCAGGCCTTGGATTTGCTGTTATGGAAAGCTTTTGCGACAAGCTGAAAGTCAAATCAGTTCCAAATAAAGGAACAACAGTAACTCTTGAAAAAATATTTATCGGACGGAGCAATTCTGATGACGGGAATTAATGCCGAAAGAAATAAAATTGTTGAAAATAATCTCGGTCTTGTTCATTCTTGCGCAAACAGATTCAAAGGCAGGGGAGTTGATTATGATGATTTGTTTCAGGCAGGATGCATCGGACTGATAAAAGCAGCAGATAAGTTTGATGAAACAAGAGGATTTTCATTTTCTACTTATGCTGTGCCCGTAATTCTCGGTGAAATAAAAAAAATATTCCGAGACGGCGGAGCTATAAAAATCGGAAGAACAATAAAAGAAAAAGCAAGAAATGCACAGTCAATCCGTGAAGAACTTTCGTTATCATTGGGAAGAGAACCGACGGTTGGTGAAATTGCCCTTAAAATGAAGATTGAACCTGCTGAGGCGGCAATGCTTCTCAATGCTGCGTCACCCGTTGTTTCACTGACGAGTGGCGAAGAAGGGGAATCCCAGCTTGATATACCGATTGAATCACATGAAAATGAAATTTCCGATTCTCTTGCACTCAAGCAAATTCTTCTGTCGCTTGATGAACGTGACAGAAAAATGATTGAATTGAGGTATTTCTGCGGTATGACCCAATCAAAAACAGCGGCAAAGCTCGGAATGACGCAGGTTCAGGTTTCAAGAAAAGAAAAAACGCTACTTGAATTATTTCGCAAAAAATTAATATCGTAGCATTGACAAAATATTGCATAAAGTTTAAACTATTAGCGGCGGTTATCGCCGCTGATTTTGTTTTACAGGAGTGACAGAGATGATAAAAAACATTCCCGACGGTGTATACCCAACAATGGTAACTCCGTTCACCGATGATAATAAAGTCGATTATAACGGTGTTCTTCAAATTATGGAATGGTATTCAAATAACGGAGTTGACGGCATATTTGCTATCTGCCAGTCAAGCGAAATTTTCTTTCTTAGCTTTGAAGAAAGACTTGAGCTTCTTCGTTTTATTATGAAAAACAAGCCTGCGGATATGAGCGTTGTTGCTTCGGGTCACACAGCCGATGAGCTTGACCGACAGATTTATGAAGCAAATGCGTTTATAAATGAAGGCATTGATGCATATGTATTTATTGCAAACCGTTTTGCAAAGCAGGATGAAGATGATTCCGTATTCCTTAAAAATTATGAAAAGATGGTTTCATCAATTCCTGAAATCGGTCTCGGTATTTATGAATGCCCTTATCCCTACAAGCGTCTTATGACTCCCGAAACCCTCAGAGCCTGTGCTCTTGACGGCAGACTCAAATTCCTTAAGGATACCTGCTGTCGCATCGGAGATATCGAGGCAAAGCTCAAGGCGGTTGACGGTCTCGGACTTAAGATTTATAATGCAAACTCCGCAACTCTTCTTGAATCGCTCAGGGCAGGCTGTGCAGGATTCTCAGGCGTTATGGCAAACTTCCATCCCGAAATTTATTCCTGGCTTTGCAAGAACTATAAAACAGAACCCGAAAAGGCAGAGCAGGTTCAGGCTTTCCTTGCTTTCGCATCGCTTGCCGAATGCCAGATGTATCCCGTAAACGCAAAGTATCATCTCGGACTTTGCGGCCTCGATGTCGGCTATAATTGCAGAGTTAAGGACGCATCTCTCTTCACAGAGGGTAACAAAAAAGAAATTAACCAGATGTATACCGATGAAAAAATATTTAAGGAGAAATTTGGTATTTGATTCTCTGCAAATGTTACAAAATTATATAAAACGGCCCAAATTAGTTATTGATTTATATATAAAAATGTGATAACATTATATTGTTGCAATTTGTCAAAATTTTTACTTTTTGGAGGAATTCAAAATGGCACAGAAAAAGACAGTATTCCTTACCGGTGCTTCGGGCACAATGGGTTGGGAAGGCTTCCAGCAGTTCTATGCTAAGAAGAACCAGTTCAACATCGTTGTTCTTCTTCGTGACAGCGAAAAGAACAGAAAGAAGTTTGCTCCTTATATGAACGATCCTTCCGTTAAGGTTGTTTGGGGCGACCTTAAGAATTACGAAAGCGTTCTTGAATGCGTTACCGGTGCAGACTATGTTCTTCACGTAGGTGGTATGGTTTCACCCTCAGCTGACTACTATCCCATTAACACAATCAAAACCAACGTTGGCGCTGCAAAGAATATCGTTAAGGCTGTTAAAGCTCAGAAAGATCCCGATGCAGTTAAAGTTGTTTATATCGGTACTGTTGCAGAAACAGGCGAAAGAGATGACCCCATCCATTGGGCACGTACTGGCGACCCCATCAAAATCAGCGTTTACGACCACTATGCAACTTCAAAGGTTCTTGCAGAAGCTGTTTTTGCAGAGTCAGGTCTCAAGCATTGGGTATCACTCCGTCAGTCAGGTATTCTTTATCCTGAAATCGTTAAGAATATGGAACCCATCATGTATCACGTTGTTATCAACGGCGTTCTTGAATGGGCAACAGTTGAAGATTCAGGCCGTCTCCTTGTAAACGTATGCGGCGACGATATTCCCGAGGAATTCTGGAGAAGATTCTACAACATCGGTTCCGGTGCTCAGTACAGAATCACAAACTTCGAGTTTGAAAAGCTCCTTCTCGGTAAATACGGTCTCGGCCTCGGCGATCCCAGAAAGCTCTTCGATCCCGACTGGTTCATCACAAGAAACTTCCACGGTCAGTGGTATCTTGACTCAGACGTACTTGAGAGCTACTGTCACTTCCGTGCTAATATGCCTATTGAAGATTACTTCAAGAGCGTTATGAACAGAGTTGAATGGTTCTACAAGCTTGCTAAGCTTGCAAAGCCCTTCGCATTTGCTGTTAAACCCTTCATGAAGAAGATTGCAAAAACTCCCGTTTACGGTACTCTTTGGTGGAGAGAAAACAACGTAACTGAAAGAATCAACGCTTATGTCGGTTCAAAAGAGAAGTGGGATGCAATCGGCAACGATTGGAGCAAGGTTAAGGTTTACCGTCCCAACGACGATCCCAAGCAGGCTCGCGTTCTTGATCACGGTTACGATGAAACAAAGGACTTCGATTCACTTACTCTTGAAGATCTCAAGAAGGCAGCTGCATTCAGAGGCGGCGAATGCCTTGCAACTGAAATTGTTGATATGTATACTCCCGTTCTTTGGAAGTGTGCACACGGTCACGAGTTCATGATGTCACCCAACCTTGTTCTCCGTGGCGGTCACTGGTGTCCTGAAGAGCTTCCCTCATCACTTGAAAAGTGCGAGCAGAAGAAGTTCCGTTGGGCATATGACGATGAAGCTAAGGTTAACCCCTTCTTCGCACAGGTATGGTATCCTCTTCACGATAAGGATGAAGACAACGTTTACACAGAAGCAATCTACAGAGATTTCAAAGAATACAAGAAATAAACATAATCTTAATGCGGTATCCCGTTTCGGGGTACCGCTTATTTTTTAAACTTTTTTATAAAATTATTGTAACTTTAACTATATTATGATA
>JAZNHM010000165.1:0-3892 GCA_045576955.1 Acutalibacteraceae bacterium
GTCTTTACAATCCTTACATAGAAATTGAGGGCGTTCTTCTTACAATGTATAACGGTCAGCTCAATCTCACTCAGCAGGTTGCTGAGGAAGTGAAGAGATGCTTCCCGAAAAAGGTTTATTCAACCGTTATTCCCAGAAACGTGCGTCTTTCCGAAGCACCCAGCTACGGTCAGCCCGTTATGTACTACGACAAATCTTCAAAGGGCGCTCATGCTTACAGCGACCTTGCAGATGAATTCTTAAGACTCAACGGAAAGGAGAAATAATATGGCACCCAAAAAAAGCGGACTCGGCAGAGGACTTGGTTCACTGCTTGCGGATAATTCTTTAGAAGAAACAAGCGGAGCACAATCCGTCAAGCTCAACCTTATGGATATTGAGCCGAATAAAGACCAGGCAAGAAAGATTTTTGACGAAGCAGCTCTTTCGGAGCTTGCCGATTCAATCGCTCAGCACGGAGTGCTGCAGCCGCTGCTTGTCCGCCCGATGATTGGCGGCGGATATCAGCTCGTTGCAGGTGAAAGACGCTGGAGAGCAAGCCGCATTGCGGGACTCACTCAGGTACCCGTTGTTATAAAAGAACTTAACGATACCGAAGCTGCTGTTATTTCTTTAATAGAAAATTTACAGCGTGAGGACCTTAACCCCGTTGAAGAGGCGCTCGGATATGCAAGCCTTATCAAGGACTTCAATCTCACTCAGGAAGAGGCGGCGGAAAAGGTCGGCAAATCAAGACCCGCAGTTGCAAATGCGCTCCGTCTTTTAAAACTTCCCGAAGCAGTGCTCGATATGGTGCGTGAAAACAAGCTTTCCGCAGGCCATGCAAAAGTGCTTGTTGCTATCGATGACGAAAAGCTCATCATCTCCACCGCAGAATTCATTATCGAGAAAAAGCTTTCGGTAAGAGAAACCGAAAAGCTTGTTAAATCGCTGACTGCCGAAAAGAAAGAGCCCAAAAAAGCTCCCTCCCGTCACACCTTCTTTGACGAAGTTGAGCTTTCGCTGAATAATTCGCTCGGCAGAAAAGCAAAGGTAATCACCAAAAACGGAAAAGAAAGCGGTACTCTTGAAATCGCTTTTTATGATAAAGACGACCTTGCAAGAATTGCAAAAATACTTGAAGCATTGGAATGAGGTAAAGAAATATGAAAGATTTTAAGCACGCACTCCTTGTTATGGAAAAGCAGGATTATCCCGCAGAAGCAAGAGAGGTTATCATCAGAGCAAACGAAAAAATCATTGCCGACGAAAAGGCAAATAAGATTTATGAATCAATGTACCGTGCGTACTGGAAGAACAAAAAGAATTTCCACACTTTCTCTGACAAGTCAAAGGAACTTGCAGAACTTATCGGTGAAAACGTTTATACCGTTTATCTTGTTCTTCTCATCAACTGCACAAAGCCGCTGAAAGCCGCTTATAAGAAGGCGGGCATCAGCGAAGAAATCTATTGGAATTCCATCCTCGACCTCAAAGTCAAGATGCTCGAATGCAAAGAGAATTTTGACGTTTACGGCACTTTTGTTGAAGGCTGGTTTATGTCATTCTATACTCTTGAGCGTTTCGGTCTGGGCAGATTCCAGTATGACCTTTCCGACTTCGGCGAAGAATTCTACGACGACAACGGCGTTTTCATCAAGGACAGCGAATTCTGCCTCGGTATGCACATCCCCTCTCACCTCGCACCCCTCACCTACGAAGTAAGAATGGATTCATACAAGAAAGCTTTCGAGATGTTCAAAGACAGATTCGGCGGAAAATATATCGTCATCTGCTGCAACTCGTGGCTTCTCTACCCCGACAATCTCAACATTCTTCCCGAAAACTCAAATGCGGCAGATTTCATTCTCGACTTTGAACCGCTTGATATCAAACGCACCTATGATTTCGGCGACTGCTGGAGAATCTTCGGTCAGGGCAAGAGCTGCCTCAAACCCGCAGAGCTTCAGAGAGACACCTCAATGCAGAGAGCATTTGCCGAATGGTTCGACCAGGGCAAAAAAGCAGGCTCGGCTTACTCAATGATTATCTTCGACGGTGAAAAAATCGTTACAAGAAGAACCCGCGAAGAAATGAGAGAACAGTACGGTTATTAAGAGGTGTTGTTATGTCCGATTTATACAGCTCAATCTGCATTTCATCCGTCAAGGCTTCGGCACTTGAAATCGCAGGTATCGATATCCCCGAAAAAATCGAATCGCCCAACCCCGTTTTGACGTCACTCGCAGAAAAAAAGCTCGGCTCTGAGAAAGCTGACCGGGTTGTTATCTATAATCCCGATGCCGTTGCACTCTGGGTTTATCAGAAATATACTTCTATGTTCACAAAGGCGGCACTCTGCTCGGACGTTGCGTTGCCGATGCTTTCGGTTATGCCGAGCGTAACTCCCGTATGCTTTGCTTCGATGTACAGCGGAGTTATGCCCGACATCCACGGCATAAAGAGATATGAAAAACCCGTCCTCACCGTCAACACGATTTTTGACAGCTATATAAAAGCGGGCAAAAAAGCGGCTATCGTTTCAACCTCGGGTGACAGCATCTCAACAATATTCCTTAACAGAAATATGGAATACTTTATTTACGACACAGTCGAAGAGGTCAACAAAAAAGCGCTTGAGCTTATCGATGAGGACAGATTTGACCTTATTGTAATTTACAACGGCAACTACGACGGCACGATGCATAAATTCGGTCCCGAAGCACCCGAATCCCTTGCCGCGCTTGAAAAGAATATTGATTTCTATTCGGAGCTTGTTGAAAAAATCAACGTTCAGTGGAAAGACCACAAAGTGTTCTACGGCTTCTGCCCCGACCACGGCTGCCACGAAATCGACGGTGGCTGCGGCTCACACGGACTGGATATGCAAGAGGATATGAATGTTATACACTTTTACGGCGTAAAAGTGTAAGTGCAGAGTTCATAACGCAGAGCGCAGAACGGAGTATCAGATGAAAAGCATAATTGAAGTTAAAAGTTTTGATTTTGCTGTCAGAACAGTAAATCTTTATAAATATCTGACAACAGAGAAAAAAGAAAATATTCTTTCTAAACAGCTTTTACGTTGCGGAACAAGTATCGGAGCCAATGTTTTTGAAGCAGAACGAGAAAAAAAGAATAAAATAACTCTGCGTTCTGCACTCTGAACTCTGCGTTCTACTCGCTCCACCACTCGCTCTGCCATATCCGTTCAATCAGTTCTTCCGCAATTGCATTAAGCTTTGCGAAATCCATTGCATCAATGTAGCATTTTTCGAGTGCGTCGTGCTCATCCTTTGCCATACGGAGCGCACAAACCGCCTCATTCATCAGCTCTTTCGAAGCTTTTTTCGAAAAATTAAGCCTTGCACGGTGAAGCGTAAGCTCATTGACCGAATAAAAACGGCGCAGCGAAACTGTTTTGGTGGGGATAATGTCCGGCTCACAGAGCTTGTCGCAGGTGAAAAATCCGAGCGCAAGCTCTTTTATTATTATGTGGCGGAGCTGTTTCTCGTTGCCGACAAACGGGCTTGAAATAACCGAAAATCCGCTTGCCAGCGCATAGGAACGGATTTCATTTATCAGCATCGATGCCGCAACCCCGAAATCGTCTTCAAAGATAACCGTCGTGTCACACATTTCGCCCACCGTCTCGGATAAAAAATAATATCCTTTCGGCGTTATCGCATCCAGCAGACGGATTTTTTCAAGTCCGATTCTCCCGCTCGGTTTTTTGAAATGGCGGTTGGCAACCCTTGATGCATAACGCATCAGCCTTTCTTTGTCAACGCATTCGCGGCAGATTTTTTCGCCGTCGCCGTAAATTGAAAATGCAGAATCTATAAACCGTCTGCATCTTTGATGGCAAGTCGGATCGTAGCCATGTCGTTCTGTGAGCCAAGGAGTTGTGGAA
>JAZNHM010000166.1:0-4590 GCA_045576955.1 Acutalibacteraceae bacterium
CTCATATCCACCAGCATCAAGTCGTGCAGCTCGACGATCTTGCTCGCGTACTCAAGCAGTCAAATCGAATGTGATGATTTATAACGGAAATCCCGTTTATTTTTCTCCTGATTTTGAAATTCCCAAAAGCGCGGCTTTCTGTTGCGGAGTTACAATCGGTGAAGTTAAAAAGAACTATGTTCTCGCCCATCATCAGTTCTTTATGGCAATGGGTAATAATTTTAAGCGAAAAATCAATCTTTCCGCTGATTCGGATGAAATCAAAAAATATCTCCACGGAGAAGAATTTGAAACAGAATGTTCAAACGGCTGGGCTGTTGTTACGGTTGACGGATGCACTGTCGGCGGAGTTAAAGTTGTTAACGGCAGAGCAAAAAACCATTATCCAAAAGGACTTCGAACAAAATAAATTATGCTCCCAATCCAGTTCGGATTTGGGAGCATTTTTCTTATTTGTAATATTTATTTGTTCTTTTCAGATAATCAACAAGCATCATTGTCCAGTCGGTCTGAATGAAATCAAAGCCTCTGTCCGCAAGCCAACCCCAACCAAAATCTTCGGAAACTGTCAGCGCACTGTCATCACTGTGCCCTCCCGATAGCTGGTCATTATAATCATAAATTATTGAATTAACCCATACAAGCTTGCCGTCGTTATGCATCATATCAATGAATTCTTTGCTTGCAAGCGGAGAATCATCTTTTTCAAAAAGCACCTCCGCGCCAACGTAATTAATGTTACGTTTCATCAATTCTTTATGCCTCGGATGTTCTTCCGAAACAATCGGAATGAACGGTAATTCTGGGCAAAGATTTTCAAGCACAGAAAAAACTTTTTCGGAAATCTTGCTTTTAACAAGCATCTGGTCGGTCATTCCGTGACGCTTTATCGCGTCGTAAATCTTTTCGGGATTTCCCCAGAATTTATCAATATTAATAAAGCATCTGCCTTTGAACTGTTCAAGGAAATCATCGAAAGATGCTATCGTAAATTGAGTCGGAGTCCTGTCATAATTAACATATTTTATTTTTTGAATGCTGTCAAACGACCTTGTTTTCAGAGAAATATAACGATTAAGATGGGCAGTTTCCATTCCCGGATGAAAGAGAAAAAGCTTACCGTCTCTGCTGCAGCTGACGTCAACCTCAATCATATCTGCACCTTGTTTAAGTGCAATTTCATATGCAGCAAGTGTGTTGCACGGAATATTGCCGCCCGCCGCACCTCTGTGGGCAACAACAATAATATTCTCTTTTGCTTTCTCTGCAAGATTAAAATTCATAATATAAACTCCGTTTTTAAAATTTATTTTATTATATCACCCGGATAATGATTTTTCAATATTGCAACGGATAATTTAATATGATATACTTTTTAAAAATGTTTTTGGAGGATTAAAATGTCTGAATCAGTTTTATATAAAGACGCGTCATTCACTCCCGAAGAACGTGCGGAAGATTTACTTTCAAGAATGACTTTAAGAGAAAAAATTGCTCAGCTTGATATGAAATTCGGCAGTAACTACTGCACAGAAACCGAAGAAGTTGACCGTTGGTCCTAAAAGCAACTTCAGATTATAATTGGGATAAGCTTCGCGAGGATTTCCCCGACGGTCTCGGTTATGTTCACGATAACTATTCTGTACCTGCCGTTATGAACAAGGTTCAGAAATTTTTTATTGAAAATTCAAGGCTCGGCATACCCGTTATGTTTACGGGCGAAGCTCTTCACGGAATTGCAGGCACAAGAGCAACCATTCTGCCTATTCCTACCGCATGGGCTGCTACATTTGAGCCTAAATATGCATACGAGGCAGGCCGTGTTATTGCTGCAGAAACACGTTCACTCGGAATTCATGAGATTCTTTGCCCTAACCTTGATGTTGCCCGTGACCCCCGTTGGGGAAGAACGGAAGAAACCTTCGGCGAAGACACCTGCCTTTCATCCAAAATGGCTGTTCAGATTGTAAAAGGCCATCAGAACGGCGATATTTCCACAAAGGATTCCGTTATTTCTGAGCCGAAGCATTATTGCATCCACGGTATCCCCGAGGGTGGTGTTAACTGCGGCACAGCCAGAGCGGGTGTAAGAGAAATAGAAAGCTATTATCTTCCCGTTTTCGAAGCAGCAATCAAAGAGGGCGGCGCATACGATGTTATGGTAAGCTATAATTCGATTGACGGCGACCTGATGATGACATCAAAACATTATCTCAAAGAAATTCTTAAGGAAAGATTCGGCCTTAAGGGCATCTGCCGTTCAGACTGGGGCGGACTTCGCAGAGTTCATTATCTTCACAAGATGGCAAAAAATGAAAAAGAAGCTATTTACCTTTCAAAGAAAAACGGACTTGACTGCCAGGGCGGTGACGAATATCCCAACAAGCTCTGGGTTGATTCTCTTGAAGAGCTTGTAAACGAAGGCAGAATTGATATTGAAAATATCAACGACTCCTGTCGCCGTGTACTGACTCTTAAATTTAAACTCGGACTTTTTGAGAATCCTTATACCGATGAAGAAGAGTATAAGAATATTATAAACAAGCAAGAACACCTCGATAAGGCGCTTGAAATCGCTCAGAAATCAATTATTCTTCTCAAAAACAACGGTATTCTTCCTCTTGATAAATCTAAATATAAAACAATAGCTCTCATCGGTCCCTCATCCGATAAAATCCGTCTCGGCGGCTATTCGGCTAAACCCGTCGGCAGAAATCTCAAAACTATTTTTGATATTCTAAAAACTGAGCTTCCAGATGCTGAAATTCTTCAGTGCGACGGATGCGGTATCAGCGACGGCGATTTTGAATTTGCTCTCGGAGACCAGCACCATCTCAGCGGAATTGAAGCAGAAAAATATGCTGAGAATTTTGCCGAAGCGATTGAAATTGCGAAGAAATCCGATCTGATTATTTTCTGCGGCGGTGATGATACTATCTCGAGCGGCGAAGGCAGAGACAGATGCGAGCTCACCCTTTGCGGCAAACAGGGTGAACTTCTCAAAGCTCTTTCCGAAACAAACAAACCGCTTGTTTTCGCAATGATTCACGGTAAGCCTCTCGCAATCAAAGAAGAAAGCGATATTTCAGATGCCGTTCTTTCGTGCTGGTTTGGCGGAGAAAGCGGCTCACAGGCAATATGCGATGTTCTTCTCGGCAAGGTTAATCCCGGCGGAAAGCTCCCCTTCTCACTTCCCAGAAGATCAACCATGATTCCCTGCTATTATTCAATGCTTCCCGGTGCAAGCAATGAATACTACGAAGGCAGAGGCGATGCACTTTATCCCTTCGGTTTCGGTCTTAGCTACACAGAATTTGAATATTCGGATTTGACACTTACTAAAACCGGTAAAAACGATGTAAAAGTAACTGTTACAGTTAAAAATATCGGTAAAGTCAGCGGTGACGAAGTCGTTCAGATTTATGTTGAAGACTGCGAAAGCACGGTTGTTACACCTACTGTACTTCTTAAAGATTTCGGCCGTATTACGCTTAATCCCAATGAATCAAAGGTTGTTGAATTTAATCTCGGATTCGATGCATTCAAGCTTCTTAATCAGGATTATGAATGGGTTGTTGAACCCGGTAAATTTACTGTCTATGCAGCCTCATCATCAAGAGATCTCCGACTCAGCGCTGATATTATTCTGTAACTATCAAAGCAAAACTCCCCTCAGACATTCCATCCGAGGGGAGAATTTTTATGTATTAAAAAGTGCTGTAAAGTTAAACCACGTAACCTCAATATTATAAATCAAAGCAATTATTCTTGAATAAAGATATCTTGCAGATGCAGACAAATTCTGATGATGCTCAGCCTGAAAACTGCCCATAAATCCAACAGCTTTTTCATATGAAGGATTGGCAAATCCGACAACTATCGCTCTTTCGCTGACTACGGGTCTTGTTTTCTCTGTTACAAATTCCGAACCGTTATAATTTATATCAGATGTGTTACCGCCGACTGCCCTGATATATTTAACACCTTTTTTCTCAATAAAACCGTTTTCAGTAACAAGCTCAACATGATGAACGTCATCTGTTCCGTCAGCAGCGGTGTTAAGAAATGCAATATCACCCTTCTGAGGGACATATCCGCTGTCTGCGGAATGATATTCGCCTCTCCTTTCAAACCATCTTTTCATCGAACTGCATGTGTTTCGTCTGGGAATTGCAGAACCGATTGCGCCCGCATATGCAGCACACCAAGATACAAAAATCGTACACCATGATGAATCAACCTCTCTGCCGTAATACCAAAGAGTGAACTTGTTGATATTGCTCTCATATCTTCCTTCTTCAGCTCTTGCAATATCGACAATATCATTAATAATATCGTCTGCAGTTATTTCATCTTCAGTTTCCGGAGCTTCGGTTACAGTTTCTTCAGTTGCAGGTTCGGTTACTTTTTCGGATGCAGCAAAAGCAAAACCTGTAACGCATCCAAAGCAAATCAGAACGGTCAGAACAACGGAAATAATTTTAATAGCAAATTCTTTAAATCTCATAAATAACAACTCTTTTTCGTTTTTTTATATAATAGCACTTTTTGTAAAACAGTGCAATATCTTGAAACGAAAAAAAATTAAAG
>JAZNHM010000167.1:0-8867 GCA_045576955.1 Acutalibacteraceae bacterium
CCGTTATATCTGCCCGTCATAAGCTTTTGTGAAACTTCAATTGGCATATCAAGATAAATAACGGCATCGGGCTTGGGAATGCCCATTTTATTATATTCAAAATCTTCAAGCCAGGCAAGATAAGAATCCCACTCGGACTTGTCCGTTTTTGTCAGCTGATGGTATGCGTTAGAGGTTGTGTATCTGTCAGCAAGAAAAACCTCACCGTTTTTATATGCTTCTTTCCAGTAGCAGTTATAACTTGCATATCTGTCAACGGCAAAAAATGCCGAAGCGGCATACGCATTGACATCGCCGGGTTTTTTGCCGAATCTGCCCGCAAGATATTCCTTTACAAGCTCGCAAGCGGGGTCATCGTAGTTGGGAAGTTTAATGAAATTTACTTTAACGCCCGAATCGGAGAGTCTCTTTTTAAGCAGTTCTTCCTGCGTTGATTTTCCGCTTCCGTCAAGACCTTCAATAACAATAAGCTTTCCGTCCATACTTCCTCCATATTATACCATAATTATTAACATTATATCAACAATCCATGTACTTTTCAAGTATTTACATAAAACATTTTATATATGATTAAAGCAGGATATCCAAAAATACCCTGCTTGTTTTTCAGATATATATTGGTTGAATCTGCTTGCCTTGCATCGCACTAATAACCGCATCATAAGTTTTTGAGAAATCAGCAACAACCGAACGCGGCTTCTTTTCACAGTCATCCTGCCGCATCGGAACAAAGAAAACATTTCTGTTATTCATCAGTTTTCCGATATTGGTTGCAGCCATCGATAATGCATCATTCGTCGAAACGGCAATCAGAAGAGGTCTGTCATTGCGAAGATGTGATTTTGCCGCTAAAGTTACGGGTGTATCAGCAATTCCCGAAGCAAGCTTTGCAATAGTATTGCCCGTACAAGGTTCAATAAGAAGGATATCCGTCATCTTTTTAGGACCTATCGGCTCTGCATCGGTCAACGAGGCGATGATTTTTCTTTCACACATCGATTCAATCTCTTTAATATGTTCTTCCGCTTTTCCGAATCTCGTATCGGTTGAATACGCATTGAATGACATTATCGGCAAAACCTCAAATTCTTTTTCAATTAAAGTTTTAATTTGTTTTTTTGCATAATCAAATGTGCAGAATGAACCGCAAAGAGCGAATCCGACTCTTATCTTACTCATACCCCTCCTCCTTCAGAATATTCAATATACCGTCCGCAATAATCTCCCCCGCAGTTTTCGGAGCAACCTTACCGGGAAGTGACGGGCATTGAACCGCATTGATTCCGAATTCAAGAGCACAAGCAAAATCCGTACCGAAAGGTGCTGATGCAACATCAATAATAAGACATCCATGCTTTACGTTTTCAAGCACCTTTCTGTCAATCACCCGTGAGGGAACGGTATTAATAATTATATCAAAATCTCCTGCAATTAAAGGAAAGTCGTATATCAGGCATCCGTTCAGACCGTTGATTTTTGCAAGAGTCAGATCTGAATGTTTTCTTGCGCAAACCGTCACGTTTGCTCCGATTGCCGAAAGAACATCAGCCGCCACCTTTGCAACCCTTCCGTAACCGAAAACAGCGCAATTGCTTGAGTTAACAGTGTAGTTGATGTTGTCGATAATCACCTTCAGTATACCCTGAACCGTCGGAACTGTATTCATCAGAGTGACATCTTCTCTTTTGAAATAATCAAACGGATAAGCTCCGTTCTTTTTTATTTTTGCTTCTGCTCCTTTTGTGAGCATACCGGCAAAAACAAGCTGACCTTCAACAATAAAATTTAATATTTCATCAAGTGTCTCTTTAATAGGAACAACCGAAAATAAAGTTTTATTATCTTTGGTAATAGGCAAAGGAAAAACTATCGCATCACTTGATTTTATTGCATATTTCACATCTTTAACGCACTTCCTTGTTATCTCAGGCAAACCGTAAACAGCCACTTTTTTTCCTTTCTTTTCAAGACTGTCTGCTATATAAAGCTGACGGGTATCGCCGCCGATAATCAAAAAATTTTCTGCTATTTTCAATTTTGCACCTCCCTTTGGTTTTGATACTAATATTTTATGTTATCATCAATAAGCCGTTACTGTAAAAATTTAAATTTTACCTTTATTTTTTAGTTTATATAGTATATAATATTATAGAAACTAAGAAAGGAAGATTTTTCTATGTTTGAAATCGATATTTTACTGAAATCGGTTAAAAGAATACATTTCATAGGAATCGGCGGTTCGGGTATGTGCCCGCTTGCTGAAATTCTTCATAAAGAAGGCTATAAGCTCAGCGGTTCGGATAATAACGAAACCGATACTCTTGCGAGAATCCGTTCGCTCGGTATCCCCGTTTATATGGGACAAAGAGCCGAAAACATCGAAGGCGCTGAAATGATTGTATACACAGCCGCTCTTCTCAAAGACAATCCTGAACTTGTAGCGGCAAAGGCATCGGGAATCCCCACATTTGAGAGAAGTAAGCTTCTCGGTGCTGTTACAAGAATTTACCCCAACAGCATATGCATCAGCGGCACTCACGGCAAAACCACCGCCTGCTCAATGCTTACTCAGGTTCTGATTGAAGCAGATTTTGATCCAACTGCGGTTATCGGCGGTAAACTTCCGCTGACAGGGTCAAACGGCCTTGTCGGTCACAGCGAACATATGGTGTGCGAAGCCTGCGAATTTGTTGACACATTCCTTGATTTATCACCCGATATCGCTGTTATCCTTAACGTTGACGAGGACCATCTTGATTATTTCAAAACATTTGAAAATCTCAAGAAATCATTTACAAAATTTGCTTCGATGGCAACAAAAATGATTATTTATAACGGCGACGATCCCAATACTGAAGATACCGTTATCCCTGCTGTTGAAATCTGTGGGAAACCCGTTATAACTTTCGGTCTTGATGACGGTAACAACTACCGTGCCATCAATGTTGAGCTCAATAACGAATATGCTTCATTTGAGCTTGTAAGATACGGCGAAAACCTCGGCAAGGTTACTCTCGGAATTCCCGGCAAACACCACATATATAACGCCCTCGCAGTTATTGCATCCGCAATGGAGTCGGGAGTCAGTTTTGAGCAGTGCGTAAAGGGAATCAATGATTTCCACGGTGCGGGCAGACGCTTCGAAATCCTCGCAGAAATCGACGGCATCACAATTGCCGATGACTATGCTCATCATCCCAAGGAGCTTGAAGTTACTCTCGAAACCGCAATGAAAATGGGTTATAACAAGGTCTGGGCGGTGTTCCAGCCGTTCACTTATTCAAGAACTTCAATTCTTTTTGATGAGTTTGTCAGAGTTCTGAAAATCCCCGACAGATGCATTATGACAGAGATTATGGGTTCGAGAGAAATCAACACCTATAACATCTACACTTCACAGCTTGCGGAAAAAATCCCCGGAAGTGTCTGGTTCAACACATTTGAAGAAGTTGCACAATTTGCCGTTGATAACGCAGAAAAAGGTGACCTGATTATCACTCTCGGTTGCGGAGATATCTATAAAGCGGCAAAAATCATGATAAATAAACTGAACGAAAGGCAGTGAAAATATGAAGTACAGCATTAATAAAACAAATTTCAATGATTTCTCCGTTTATGAAATCAACAAACTTGAAGGAAGAGCTTATTTTATTCCTTACTCTTCAAAAGAAGCTCTCAAGAAAACCGCTTTCAAAAAAGAACGCACATCATCCGATATTGTAAGAGTTCTTTCGGGCAAGTGGCAGTTTAAATATTATGACAGCAACAAAAAGCTTCCGGATGTTATCGATACCGATGCAATGGGATTTGATACCGTTAAAATCCCATCAACATGGCAGAGAACAGGCTATGATTCACCTGCATATATTAACTGCCCTTACGCTTTCGACAATCCCCCTCCCTATGTTCCCGATGAACAGCCCGTAGGCGTTTACAAAAAGACTTTTGATATTTCAGATACAAACAAAGTTTATATCATTTCATTCCTCGGTGTGATTTCCTGCCTTGACCTTTACGTAAACGGTGAATTCGTCGGTTACAGCGAAGGTGCGCATAACACAGCGGAATTCAACATCACAAAGTTCCTTAAAGAGGGCGAAAATGAACTTCTTGCCGTTATTCACAAGTGGTCAAACGCTACATTCCTTGAGTGCCAGGATATGTTCAGAGAAAACGGTATTTTCAGAGATGTTCTTCTTTATGAAATGCCCGCAACATACCTCAACGATGTTTATTACAGAACCAAAGAAACATCAAAGGGATGGAATCTCGACATCAACGTTGCTCTTGAAGGTGCAACCGAAAACTACACTCTCAAAGCAGAAATATACAACAGTAAAAATAAGCTCGTTGCTGAGAAAACAATCGATGCTTCATCTGAATCGGTTATCAGCTTCAATGCTCTCGATGTTACAAGCTGGAACGCTGAAATCCCCACGCTTTACACCGCATTCCTCACCCTTTATAACGGCGAAGAAGAGGTTATGGCAACCCGTAACTACGTCGGCTTCAAAACAGTTAAAATCAAGAAGGACATCTTCACCGTTAACGGAAAGAAAATCAAGACAAAGGGCGTTAACCATCACGATACACACTATAAAAACGGCTATGTGATGAGCTTTGACGATATGGAAAAAGACATTAAGATGATGAAAGAGCTTAATGTCAACACCGTACGTACTTCTCACTATCCTCCCGACCCTCAGTTCATTGTTCTTTGCGATATTTACGGTCTTTATGTTGTTGACGAGGCAGACATTGAAACTCACGGCGTTGCCTGCGAGCCTCACAATAATTTCGACCTTATCAGCCACGACCTTGCCTGGGCACCGAGATATGTTGACAGAGTAAAGAGAATGTATCTCCGTGACAGAAGCCGCGCAGGCATCATTATGTGGTCGCTCGGCAACGAAGCAGGCGGCTATGCCTGTCAGGATAAGTGCTATGAATATCTCCACGAGGTATGCCCCGAAATTCCCGTTCATTATGAGGGCGTTGTCCGCAACGAAAGACATTCATATGATGTTGTTTCAGAAATGTACACCAATCATCAGGACGTTGAAAAAACCGGCAAACACACAAGAGGTAAAAAATATACTCCCAAGCCGTTCTTCCTTTGCGAATATGCGCACGCAATGGGCGTAGGTCCCGGCGGACTTGAAGAATACTGGGATATCTTCTATAACTACGACAACCTTATGGGCGGCTGCATCTGGGAATGGGCAGACCACTCAGTTTATCACGCTAACGGAAAATATAAATTCACTTACGGCGGCGACCACGGCGAATGGCGCCACGACGGCTGCTTCTGCGTTGACGGTCTTGTTTATCCCGACAGAAGACTTCACACCGGTGCAAAGGAAATGAAAAATGTTTATCGCCCCGTCAGAGCTGAATACGAAGACGGCGTTCTTTCATTCCTCAATACAAACAGATTCAGAAACACATCTTATCTAACAGCAGTCTGGGAGCTTGTAAAGAACGGTAACATCCTTGTTGAAGCCGATGAAATCGTTCTTGATATCGACCCCGAGCAGACAATGGATGTAAAGGTTGAGCTTAACGTTCCCAACGGTGACTGCGACTGCCACCTCAACATCTATTATTTCGATGGCGACAGAGAAGTTGCATTCGAGCAGATTGCTCTCAAAGAAGAATACGAATATGAAAGACCCAAGTCAAACGGCAAGCTTTCACTTTCAAGCGACGATGACGAATACACAATCGCATTCGAAAACGGCAAGGTCACATTCTCAGGCAAGAGCGGTATGATTGAACGCTACACCTTCGGCGGCAAAGAATTCATCAACGACTCCCCTGCTTATGCAAAGGGATTCCTTCCCAACATTTACAGAGCTTATCTCGACAACGACACCAAGTACCGTGATGAGTGGATGGATGCAGGATACGACGATTACGAATGTATCTGCAAGGATTTTGAAGTTGAAGTCAAGAAAGACAAGGCTGAAATCGAAGTCAAATACAGACTCAAGAGCAAAAAGACAATTCTTCCTCTTGCAGAGGTTGAAATCGAATACACCGTATACCCCGACGGCATAATCAAGGTTGAAACAGAGTTTGAACCCATTGCAAAGAAAAAACTCGCTGCTCATATGCCCAGATTCGGTCTTACTCTCGAAATGCCCAAGACATTCAGAAACGTTGAATATTACGGCATGGGCGACAGCGAAAACCTCTGCGACCTCTATGCACAGTCAATCGTCGGCATTTATAACACAACTGTTGCAGAGATGCACGAGCCTTATGTCCGTCCTCAGGATGCAGGCAACAGAACACTTTGCAGATATCTTACGGTAATAGATGATGACGGCGATGGACTTAAGTTTGCTTTTGACGATGAATATTTCAATTTCAACGTCAGAGAATACACACAGAAGCTTCTTCAGAAAGCAGGTCATCAGGAAGACCTCCACGATGAGGACACCGTTGTTGTCAACATCGACGGCTTCACAAGAGGCACAGGCACCGCAAGCTGCGGACCTGACATTCTTCCTCAGTTTGAGGTTGACGGAAGCAAGGGTCTTGAATTCAGCTTCTATATGATCCCCGAAACAAAATAAAAATTAATAGCCGCAGGCTCTTGCTTGCGGCTGTGATTTTAAACGAGGTAATTTATATGAAATCCAAGGTTTATTTTTCAAAAGTTATAACTCCCGAAAAAGTTTTAGAATTATATAATACCGTCGGCAAAAAGCTTGAAGGCAAAGTGGCGGTTAAAGTCCATTCGGGTGAAATCGGAAATCAGAATTTCATTTCCGCAGATTTCTGGAAACCCGTTATCGATGCTGTCGGCGGAACGGTTGTTGAATGTAACACTGCATACGAAGGCGGCAGAAACACAACCGAAAAGCATATTAAAACAATGGAAGAACACGGATGGACAAAAAATTTCAACGTTGATATTCTCGATTCAGAGCACCCCGATTTAATTCTTCCTATTAAGAACGGAACAAACATCAAAGAAAACTACGTTGGTAAAAATATCAAAAACTATGATTCCGTACTTGTTCTTTCACATTTCAAAGGACATCCTATGGGCGGTTACGGCGGTGCCATAAAGCAGCTTTCAATCGGTTTTGCATCATCCTACGGTAAAGGATATATCCACGGCGTGGGCAATCCCGATAATTTCTGGACCTCCGATCACGATTCATTCCTCGAATCTATGGCAGAATCCGCATCATCGGTCATCGATTATTTCAACGGCAATATAGTATATATTAATGTAATGATGAATATGTCGGTTGACTGTGACTGCTGTGCCGTTGCAGAGGACCCTTGCATGAAAGATATCGGAATTCTTGCATCAACAGACCCCATTGCAATCGACAAAGCTTGCCTTGACCTCGTTTATGCCGCAACAGATGACCCCGGCAGAGACCATCTGATTGAGCGTATTGAAAGCCGAAACGGCATTCACACGATTGATACTGCTCTAAAACTTGGCTACGGCTCAACGGAATACGAACTTATCGAATTATAATTTAAAATTGAAAATGCAAAAAGAGGGACTGTTTTCACAGTCCCTCCGATTTTTAATTATAATGATTACATCATGCTTGCAACTTCAGCAGCGAAGTTGTCTTCTTTCTTTTCGATGCCTTCGCCCTTTGCAAGACGTGTGAAACCTGTAACCTTGATTTCAGCGCCAAGTTCCTTAGCAACATTTGCAACGTAACCTGCAACTGTGCCTTCAAAGAGGTCTGAGCGAACGAATGCCTGGTCAAGAAGGCAAATTTCCTTAATCTGCTTCTTAATACGGCCGTCAACAGCACCAGCAAAAATCTTATCGTTTACATATTCTTCCTTACCTGCTACTGCAAGCTCTGCGAGAGTTGCAACTGCTTCCTTTGAAAGGAAGTTGAAGAGGAAGTTATTGTTCTTCTGCTCTTCATAAGCAGCAATATCTTCATCGCTCCAAAGCTTCTCGTTAACTGCTTTATCAAAGAGCTTTCTGAGGATGGGCTTGGGAAGTGATTCGGGCTTGTTGAGTGAGCTGTCGATTGTGATGGATTTGTTTATTGCAAGCTCTTCATCTGAAATGTCTTCCTTGCTGAGATATTCGGGGCTCATTGCTGCAACCTGCATAGCAATGTTCTTACCCATAGCGATGAAATCAGCGTTGTCAGCAACGTTTGTTTCGAAGCTTACGAGAACGCCTACTGAGCCACCGCCGTGGATGTATGAAACTGCAGTGCCTTCAACAAGAGCAAATCTACGAAGCTTGAGGTTTTCACGGATCTTGAGGAAGAGTTCCTGAATTGAATCAGCAACTGAAAGAGTGCCATCTGCGATTGTTGTTGCTGCAAGAGCATCAACATCAGCGGGCTTTGTTTCAACAACTGTCTTTGCAATCTGATTTGCAAGAGCCTTGAATTCGGGATTGTTGCCAACGAAGTCTGTTTCGCAGTTGAGCTCAACAAGAGCTGATGCAGTGCCATCTGTGTAAAGACCGATAACACCTTCAGCAGCAATTCTGCTTGCCTTCTTTGCTGCAGTTGCAAGACCCTTCTCACGAAGAATGTCTATTGCCTTTTCAACGTCGCCGTCAGCTTCAACAAGAGCCTTTTTGCAATCCATCATACCAACGTTGGTCTTCTCTCTGAGAGCCTGTACATCTTTAGCTGTAAATGCTGCCATAGTAATTATTCCTCCTCTGATGCTTCTGCAGCGGGAGCTGTCTGCTCGCCCTGTCTGCCTTCGATAATAGCGTCAGCCATTGCGCCTGCGATAAGCTTAACAGCGCGGATAGCGTCGTCGTTACCGGGGATAACATAATCTACTTCATCGGGATCACAGTTTGTGTCAACGATTGCAACGATGGGAATACCGAGCTTGTGTGCTTC
>JAZNHM010000168.1:0-11138 GCA_045576955.1 Acutalibacteraceae bacterium
GCAAGAGAAGCTTATTCAAAAGACGATGTAATGACCAACGATTGTTACAAATATGCGGCAATAAGAAACATTCTTTACCGCAACGGCAAATCGATTGAGATGCTCGCAGCTTATGAGCCTTCGATGACACTTTGGTGTGAATGGTTCAAGCAGCTCTTCGGCGAAAGCGAAGGTAAGGATGGCAAAGGTCTTTTCCCTGCATCGGCTGTTTTCTCAACCGACCTTCATTCGCTCGGTCAGTATATTCAGGAAGGCGAACGCAAACTGTTTGAAACCGTTATGTGGGTTAACGAACCTCCGAACGATGTTGAAATCGAGTTTGACGATATCAACGGTGACGGACTTAATTTTGTCGCAGGCAAAACCGTTCACTATGTTAACAGCAAGGCTTTTGCAGGAACAGTTCTCGCCCATTCGGACGGCGATGTTCCCAACATTCTTATTGAAATCGACAAGCAGGATGAATACAATCTTGGTTGGCTGATTTATTTCTTCGAAAAGGCTTGCGGTCTTTCGGGTTACATTCTCGGTGTTAATCCCTTCGACCAGCCCGGCGTAGAAAGCTATAAAAAGAATATGTTCGCTCTTCTCGGAAAGCCCGGATACGAGGCTCAGAAGGAAGAGCTTGAATCAAGACTTAAATAAAATACAGGAGGATATTCAAAATGATCTATCTTATTATCGGTAACAAAGGCGCAGGAAAAACAAAGAGACTTATCGAACTCGTAAACGGTGCAGTTGAAAAGTCAAACGGCAATGTTGTTTGCGTTGAGAAAGAAAGACTCTTGACTTATAATGTTAACTACAGAGCAAGACTCGTTGAAACAGACCACTATCAGGTAAGCGGCTATGATGCATTCTATGGCTTCCTTTGCGGTCTTGTTGCAGGTGACCACGATATCACTGATATCCTTGTTGATGCAACTCTCAAAATCGGCGGCAGAGATTACGAAGCACTTGCAAACTTCCTTGAGAAGGTTTCAGAGCTCAGCAAAACTGCAGAACAGGACATCACATTCACCATTTCATGTGATGAAAGCGATCTTCCCGCAAGAATTTTTGATTTTTGCGAAAAAATCTGAATTTAAATCAAAAATTTAGTTGACAAATTGCGCAAACACACTTATAATATTTTGTGCGTGATTTTTAGGTGAAAATTTATGATATTGGATTTAGAGCCTATTTTCAATAACGAGGGAATGGTCAGAGATTTCAGTTTTGAGCTTGATTTGTCCGACTGTGAGCTCAGCGGTGCAAAGCCTTTTACTTCTCCGGTAAAGGTTAGTGGCTCTGCGGGAAATTATACAGGAATAGTTGAGCTGCGTGCAAAAGCGGAGTTCGTTCTCAATATGGATTGTGACCGATGTGCAAAGCCTATTAATGTTCCGCTTGAGATTGATATTTTCCACACCCTTGTTACGCATCTTAACGATGAAAAGAATGACGAGCTTCTGCTTGTCAATGAGCTTCGTTTTGATTTGGATCCGCTTATAACCGAGGATATTTTTCTTGACCTTCCCGCAAAGTTTCTTTGCGATGAGGATTGCAAAGGAATCTGTCCGAAGTGTGGCAAGGATCTTAACACAGGTTCATGCAGCTGCGAAAAAGAGGTTGACCCAAGATTGGCGGCACTTATGCAGCTTTTGGATAATTAGTAAAAAACCGGACGGTTTAATAAAAGCACAGTAATTAAGGAGGTGCTTAGGCATGGCAGTACCCAAGAGAAGAGTTTCAAAGACAAGAAGAGATAAGAGACGTTCAAACGTATGGAAGATGTCTGCTCCCCAGCTTGAAAAGTGCTCAAACTGCGGTGAGTACAAGAGATCTCACAGACTTTGCCCCGAGTGCGGTTACTATAACGGCAAGCAGGTAGTTGTTAAGGAAGCATAAGTCAAAATAAAGTGGCAGTGGTATGCGTACCCCTGCCTTTTATTTTTTTATAATCCCATCTTTAAATTTTTTCAGGTGATAATATGATTAATAAAATGCTCGAATCATTGAATCTTCCTTCGCCACTTGAAGTTGGCGGTAAAAAGGCGGAAACAGTTGAAGAATGGGAGAAAATCAGACCTCTCGTTCTGAAAATGATGCAAGAGTGTGAATACGGCTATATGCCCGAAGAACCCGAATCGGTGTTAATTAAAGTGGTTGAAGAGGACTGCGACAGATACTGTGCGGGCAAGGCGGTGTATATGGAACTTGAGATAACAGCGAGGGTGTACGGTGAGGATTTCACCTTCCTTGTGACATACGTTTATCCCAAGAAGGGCGACTGCTTTAAGACCTTTGTGCATATTAATTTCAGACCCGATGTTCCCGATAAATATATGCCCACCGAAGAAATTATCGACAACGGCTTTGCCTGTGCTTCATTCTGTTATCAGAATGTTACGAGCGATGACAGTGATTTCACAAACGGACTTGCAGGTGTGATATATAAAAACGCTGAAAGAACAGCTTTTTCACCGGGCAAGATTGCTATGTGGGCATGGGCGGCAATGCGCGTTATGGACTTTTTGCAGACCCGTGATGAGGTGGATAAGGATAATATCTGCGTCTGCGGTCATTCAAGACTCGGTAAAACAGCTTTGCTGACGGGTGCGGTTGATACTCGTTTTTCTGCCGTTCATTCGAACTGTTCGGGCTGCAGCGGCGATTCTCTTAACAGAGGAAAAGGCGAGGGTAACGAAACAATCGGCGATATCATTGACCGTTTTGAATTTTGGTTCTGCGAAAACTATAAGATATTTTACGGCAAAGATAACGAAACACCGTTTGAACAGCATTTCCTTTCAGCGTTGATTGCGCCGAGAAGAATGCACATTGCATCAGCGGCAGAGGATGTCTGGGCAGGTCCCAATCTGGAGTTTCTTTTCTGCGCCGCATCAAATGAGGTGTATGAGCTTTACGGCAAAAAGGGTTTTGTCTATGAGGATGATGATTTCCTTAAAGCAGGCAAATATCTTAACGATGGCAATGTTGGTTTTTGCTTCAGAGAAGGCAGGCACTACTTCTCCCGTGACGATTGGCACGGAATGATGGATTTTATGAATAAATAAAGTTAACGGACTGTACCGTAAGGCACAGTCCGTTTTATCATTTTCTGAATTTTTCGATTCCGAGTCCTGTAAGTGTTCCGATGAATACGGGAATCAGAGTGAAGCAGAGAATCAACATAACCTCAAAGGTGCCGTAGACGAAAAACGGCATAAAATTCTGTGCCGCAAACATAATCACGGTAAAGGGGATTATGTAAATAAGGTTTTCGTGGGCAAGATATGCAGATAAAACAAGCGTTGAAATGGGAAAGAGAAAATATGTTGTAATTAGACCGAAACCCATAGCATCTCCGCCGTCCATATTAAGACCCCACATGAGAAAAATTACGAATTCAGATGCGGTAACGGCGAGGGAAATAACAAGACGTTTGTGCTTCATATCGCCACCACCTTATTATAAATAGGTTACGGCAAGATAAATCAGAATCATATGTACAGGATAGAATGCATAGAAACTATACTGCATAATTTTGCTTGACTTGCCTTTTTTGCCGCCGTAAAGCCAGATGGGAATGAGCGCGAAAACGGCGAATCCCTGAGTTGCAATATAATGTGTTGTGCCGAAAATTTCAAGAGGAATCTGCTGTCCTTCAAAGAGAATGAGATTCATCAGCAGCATTGCAACAAGCTGTGCAAGCCAAGCAAACGGGAAGTTTCTGAAAAGATAGAACATAACAACCGTCAGGAATCCCCAGAATCCGTAGTCAACAAAGCCGATGAATGATGCAAGGCTGAGGAGAAGCAGAAGAAGAACAGTTTTAACTATTGTTTTTGCATTCAAATTCTTCTTTGCCTTGTCGATAAGCATTATTGCAAGCAGACCGAAAAGCAGGGTGAACATAACGTTCTGATGGTAGGGATAAAACCAGCTTCCGCCGTAGAAGAGGTTAAATGGAATTTCCGAAACGAGCGCAAATCCGAGAAGGCGGAGTATGTATTTTTTGAGGTTTGAGGTATGGATGAATCCCTCGGAAATCATAAACGCAAATATAGGGAAGGTCAGTCTGCCGACATAGGTCATCCAATCGTTTCCCGGCACAACCTTTGCCCACAGATGGTCGCAAATCATAAATGCCATCGCAAGGATGCGGAGCATATTTGATGTGAGTCCGCCGAAGGGGATTTTTTTAAGCGGTGTTCTTGTAGGTAGTTTTTTTATTAATTCTTTATTCATTTTCATCATCCTTTCAGGTTCCTGATGTATTCTTCGGCTGTGATGCCGTCAACATAGAGTTCATTTGTAACTGCCTTGCCTTTGTAAACAGAAATACTGACAGTTACTTCGTGCACGTCAAAAAAGGTGTCGAGTTTATCTTCAAACAAGATATCTGTGATTATTTCTTTGGTTTCAGAGCTGATGATGTTGAGCTTTATTTCATCTGAAGAGTAGTAAGAAACAGCTCCGATTGCGAAGCCTTCCATATTAATATAGTCTTTATCTTCGGGTTTTGTATCAGATACATCAGAAATGTATGCAAGAGAATTTTCGTCAGTGTCGATTATTGCGTATTCCGCCTGAACAGCCTCGTATTCACCTTCGTAAAAACCGTATTCTAACTTACAGGTTATACTGACATATTCTGAAAAGTCGCCCGTAAGGTATGCATCCTGAGTGGCAAAGATATATTCGGTGCCGTATCTGCGGACTACGTAATCGGTTATCGGGTTAATAAGCGCAAGAGAAACGGCAATGACAATCTGAATTAAAAGCAAAATTGCAACAAGTCTGAATTTACGCATATTTCTCCGCCTCCTTTGCCTTGAATGCTTTTGACATTCTGTAGTTGAGGAAGAGAAGGATTGCACCCATAACAATGCAGGCGATGCCGCTGTAAACAATTTCAAACCTGCCTGCAAAAATCGTGATATAAACAAGTACGCAGAGCTTTATCAGACCGAAATTAACAGTCAAAAGCTTTGCTTTTCTTATTCCCGAAATAATTATCACAATGCTTGTGGCAAATGAAAAGAGAGTAATGATAATATTGATTGCAGTATTACCATTATCATTGAAAAATTCCGCAGTAGTTGCACAGACAGCACAAAGAGCGGCAGTCAGTGATGCCAGAACAACAAACGCAGTTTTTTCGGGATGACCTCTGAAACTCTTTTTGCCGAAAATAATACCCACAGCAATGATTATTGCGGATGCAAACGGAGCAATTCCCGGGAACTGAAGCTCGGGACTGTCGGTTATGAAACGGTAACCCCTGATAAAATCGGTGCTTTCAAAACACATTGCGCACATTATTGCCGATATGACGGGTACGCTGATGTATCTGAAAGGATAGGTGGGGTTTTCTTCTCTGTCTGCGGCATAAAGAGCTGTCAGGATGCCGATAATCATACAGAATACTATGGGAGCTTCACCGGCATCTGTTGTGACTTCTGCGAAGATGAGCAATATAACGGATGCTGAAATGATTGCAAGCCAGGTTGAATATTTCCGTCTGTAGTCGTCACGGGGTTGCTTAAAGACGAAAACAAGACCCGCAGAGAAAAGAAGAAGTCCTGTAATTGCAGATGAAACAGTCAGTGCATATGCTTCTTCCATAATGAAAAAAGTTGTAATTCCTAAATAAACCGTAAGAGGAAAAACGGAATTCATTATAAATGCAATCGGGAGAATAAGAACTGCAAGACCGATTATTGTCGTATAGAAATCAAGGTCAACGTCAAACATTGCAACGACGAGACCGAGCGTCGCCACAAGGCCCGCAACCCACGCTACGGATGAGCCTTCGCTCCAGCCGATGCTGTTTCTTTTTTTTGCGTATGACCACGCGGCAATCGTGCCGCCAACAATGAGAGGAAGAAAGCTCAGCAGAGCAAGGAAGATATCGGGAATCATATCCCAAATATAAACCGTGATGATAATAAGACCTGTTGCGGTCAGAATCGAGCCGAGAGTTGCAAAAACAATGTTCATTGCTTTCCTTCTGTCGGATTTTGGTGCTTCAAGTCCGACATTTCTTTTTTCGCCGTAAATGATTTCCTCGATTCCAGTGCCGAATGCTTCTGCAAGAAGTTCGAGCATATCGATGCCGGGTTGAGTGCGGTCATTTTCCCAACTTGAAACAGTTTGTCTGGTGACATTGATTTTTTCGGCAAGCTCACCCTGAGTCATTGATTTTTCGGTGCGTAATTTTTTGATGTTCTTTGAAACTTTAGCCATAGGTGGGTCACCTCCTTGACTATATTCTTTCATATTTGACTGTAAAAGTCACGCTACAATGTGTTGCAATGAGGATATATGGTAAAAATTATCTTGTAACAGTTTTTACCCAGTTGAATTTATTGACTTTTACAACCGCTACGGCACATTTGAGCACTTGGTCTGCTTTAAGGCAGGCGAAGGTTACCCATACCGGAAATTTAAAAACAAATGCGCTCAATGCACTCAGCGGAAGAACAATCATCCACATAAAAATAATGTCGTTTTTAAGCACAAACGAAGTTTCTCCGCCGCCCGAAACAATTCCGCAAAGGCAGGGTGCTTCATATGCCGTGCCAATTACCGTAATGCTGAGCACCCATATAAACTGATTTGTGATTTCAAGGGTTTCGGGTGACGCGTTGTAAAATCCGATAATAAGTGTTTTGGATATGAGAAGAATTGCACTCGATGCAACACCGATTGCAAGGAAAATGAGCTGAAGACTTTTGCTTCGACGTTTTATGATATCCATACTCATATTTTCGCCGACGGTTTTGCCGATAAGCACGCACGCTGCATTGCTCGATGCGTAGCAGATAACCGTTGCAACTTGAAAGAGAGTTGTTGCGATGCTGTTTGCGGCAATTGCACTTTCGATAAGTCTGCCGATGATTGCGCCCTGAATGCTCATTGCAATTCCCCACGAAACGCTGCTCATCATCAGTGGCAGACCCGTTTTGAAGTAATCTTTGACCATCTGTTTGTCGGTGACGAAAAGGTCACGGATTCGGAGATTCAGTTTTTTATCAACGGCAAGCATATAAATAACCGTTACCGCAAGCTCGATAGCTCTTGATATGAGGGTTGCAACTGCCGCGCCGCGTATACCCATTTCGGGTGCGCCGAATTTGCCGTAGATAAGGGCGTAGTTGAGGAAAATGTTGAGCGCAAACGAGGAAAGTGAAACATAAAAGCCGATTTTAACCGTTTCAACGCTTCTGAGAATGGCAAGCAGAATTGTTGATAAGGTATACATTAAATATGTATACTTGATTATGTCAAGATACTCCACCGCTTGTTCAATAACCGCTTCTTTATCTGTGAAAAGACGGATGAGCGTTTCGGGAGCAATAGCTGCAAAGGTGAAAATCAGCATAGTGAAGATAATTCCTAGCCACATTGCAACCGCAGAAACCTTGTGAATGGGTTTTGTTTCTTTCTGTCCCCAATACTGCGAGGCGATGACCGTCATACCCGAGGAAATACCCGATGCCGCCATATTGAGGAAAAACTGAATGTTGTTGCAGATTCCGACGCCGCTGAGTGCGGTTTCGCTGTATGCACCCATCATAACCGAGTCTGCAAGATTTACGCCGAAAACAATAAGGTTTTGCAGGGCAAGGGTCAGCGTCATTGTGAAAAACGCCTTATAGAAGCCGCTGTCGGACAATTTCTTTTTCATTTTTATCTCCCTTAAATCTGTCACTGTTTATTAAAGTATATCATTGAAAACGATTGATTTCAACCATGCTTTTTGAAAACAGACATATCGGTTTAATGTTAATTAAAGTTATACATTTATAAAAACTTACGCGAATCTTAAGAAAACCATAAGAATTTTATTCTAAATAGGAAAAATGCCCCCGAAAACGAATGTTATACTATCAGCAGCGACAAAAGATATATAAGGATGGTGTGAATTAATGAATGTTTATGATTTTGATAATACGATTTACAGAGGAGAATCGGGCGTAGACCTTTTTCTCGGTTATCTAAAAAAGGATCCGAAGCTTCTTGTGAAGCTCCCTTGGGCTGTAAGTTGCATTATCAAATATAAGGCGGGCAAAATGTCGCTCGATGATGTTATGGATAAGTATGCAGGTATCGTTGAGGAGTTTGCTCAGTCAATTGAAGATATCGAAGGCGATGTTGTTGATTTCTGGGATAAAAACAGCAGCAAGATAAAGTCATTCTATCTCAAGCAGAGAAGAGATGATGATATTATCATTTCCGCCTGCCTTGATGTTGTGCTTGAAGAAATCTGTCGCAGACTCAACATAAAGAATTATGTAGGTTCAAAAACCGACCTCGAAAGTATGAAGCTTGTCAGCTTCTGCTTCCGTGAAAACAAGGTCAAGGCTTTCAAGGAAAAATTTCCCGATGCCGAAATCGACAATTTTTATACCGATTCACTCAACGACCAGCCTATGATTGACCTTGCACGCAATGCATATCTCGTCAAGGGCGACAGACTTATAAAGATAAAATAGCGGAAAACTCACGACAGACTGTACCGAATTTTTCGGATACGGTCTGTTTTTTTTGTTGCAAACGCTGATGTCAAGTAAAAAGACTTGACACACGGGCTGCTTTTGTGTATAATGGCGACTTGTGTGGCGTTTAAAAGCGCCGTGGAGGTTAAAATGAAGAAAACACAAAAGATTATTGCACTTATAACAGCAACCGTGATTATGCTTGGTACAATTGCCTTTGCGGCAATCGGTGCAGAACCCGTCAAGGGAAGCGAGGTTGCGGCTTTTGCAAGCAGTCTTGAAGGCTGCGGATATCAGTACGCAGGCAAGGGACCCAAGAAATTCGATTGCTCAGGATTTGTTTATTATGTTCTCGGCAATTTCGGCATCAAGGGTGGCAACAGCACCGCAGACTACAACACAAAAGAAAAAGCAAAGAAATTCGGTACGGTTATTGACGATATTTCAGACGCAAAACCCGGTGACATCGTCGTTTGGGGTAGCCACCTCGGAATTTATCTCGGCGACGGTATGAACATCTCCGCTCTCAATGCAAAGACCGGTGTATGTGTAAGAGCGGTTTCCGATTTCCGTGATAAGCAGGGTGTCAAAAATCCCTCTCATTTCTTTTTAAGACCCTATGATTATGTTGATGAAATTGAGGAAGCTGAAGTAACAGCAGAAACCGAGGTTCAGGCACAGACCGAAGAGCGTGTTACCCTCAAAGACAGAATCAAGGCAAGAAGAGAAGAAAGCCGTGAACGCATCAGAAAGATGTGGGAACCCGTTACTTCAATGTTCTAAAAAAAGACCTGTATGGTTAATTCCATACAGGTTTTGTTTTTTTATAATTCAATTTTCACCGTCTTGATTTCCCACGGACGGAATTTGAGCTTGCCGTCGGAGTCTTCAAGCTTATTGCCGAGAAGGTCGGTTTCTTCGGTTATTTTGCCGAATGTGGGTTTGAAATCAATCTGAACATCCTCATCCGAATAGTTGCAGAAACGGGCGAGAATATGACCGTCCTCGGGGTAGAGGGTTGTCATAACAATGCTGTTGCAATCGGAGCGTGATGCAAATTCAAGCTCTGTTAAATCTTCGTTGCCTTTCTCAAGAGCAACCGCAACGGGCGGATATGCGTATCCGATTGCATGTTTGTGAATTTCATTAATTGAGTTAACACCTATGCAGAGTGCAAATTCATCTTCGTAAATGCCGTCGAGAATCTTGGTTCCGCACATATACTCCTCTGAATAAACAAGCGGAATCGAAACTCTGTTGCCCTTCACATCCGAACCCATACAGCCTTTGTTGAATACAGCAATGCTGTTGTTATCGTCTTTAAGGCAAATCCAGTAAATACCGTTGAGATATGTTGAGGAGTTGAAGGATTCCTCGGGAGTGACCTTTTCATCAATGATGATAAGGTCTTTTTCGTACCAGTAATCCTCGGTAACCCTGATGTCACCGCTCCATTCAGATATTGAATATGGCAGGTCGCGGAACATCTTGCGATTTTTATCGAGGCAGAGGTTCAGATTGAAGCAAAGTTTGCCATCATGCTTGTGTCCGTTAACGGTCAGTGATTTCATAAGACCTGCTTTGTCGCCAGTAATGCCGATACGTTCATTGTGAACCTCAAATCGTGTTTTGCAATCGATCCTGGACAAGTCTTTTCCGTTGAAGCGCATTTCAAGGCAGAAGGGAACGCTGCCGATTTTGCCTTCATAGACAGCAACAGCGCCGTATGAGGTGATTTCAACGTTCCATTTGCCGTTTGATTCACAGTTAACACCGTCGATATGTGCAGTGAACACAGCCATTGCGCTGTTGTCAACGATTGTTTCGCCGTTCTTATATGCAATCTGTTTTATGCCGTTGCCTGCGAGGGTGATGTTATAATTCGGGGTTTCAAGAATTCCGGTTTCGGGGTTCCATTTAAATTTCTCTTCGCATCCGCTTTTAGAGTCGGAGGGAATAACCTTTGCCGAGAAAGCGGGGATGTTTGCGTAAACATATTTATTTTCGCCAACTTTGATATAATCATTGACGGGGAATGAATGAGTGTTTATTGCCAGCACGGAATTATCATAATCCGCAGAGAAATGTGATGCAATGTTTTTAAGGGACTCGTTCTTTACAAATTCCGATTCTTTGAGAGATGCGGGAATGAAACGTCTTGCAAGGTCAAGCAGGCCGCAGATTGTAACATCGTGATGCTGTGCTGCAAGGGCGTATTTCCATGCTTCATCAAGATTTTCGGTGTATGCTTTTCCGCCGAGCATAACAGAGAGAGCATTGAGTTTTTCTGCCTGAACGGCTTCAACTTCGGCTTTTCTTACGCCGTTGAAGATTTCGTTACCGCAGTAGCCCCACGGCATCTGAACATGGAAATCATTGTCGTCGGTCACAAGTTCGTCTTTTGCCTTGCCGTAAAGGGCGGGGATGTCCTCGAGAAGAACATATTCGTAGTTATCCTTGGTTTCGATATATGCAGTAACATCTTCAATAGGCTGAGTCAGGTCGTCATATCTTGATGCAAGAAGGGGAGAATATTTTTCAAACATCTCTTCGAATTTCTCGAGAGAAATCTCCGTATCCTGTGGCCAGCGGGAGAGAATCCAGTTATCAACCGTACAGCAGTTATATCCTCTGCCCTGCTTATCGTAA
>JAZNHM010000169.1:0-12287 GCA_045576955.1 Acutalibacteraceae bacterium
AAGACCGCTTGGCCTCCGACTTATATATATCAGCTCTGTCATCCGTTGTGTCACCTCTCGCCTGCTCAGGGCTGATATAATGAACCGAACCGATTGCACTGTCAGTCATTGTTTTGGTGTCACTGTAGCTGAATCTTGCAATACCGAAATCAGTAACCTTTATGTTACCGTTTGAGAGAAGCATTATGTTCTGCGGCTTAATGTCTCTGTGAACAATACCCTTATCATGGGCGTGCTGAAGAGCTCTTAAAATCTGCATTGTGAAATGCACGGTTTCTTTTATGCCGAGCTTACCCTGCTGCTCAATATACTCCTTGAGAGTAATTCCTCCAACATACTCCATAACAATATACTGAAGCCTGTCACCATAGCTGACATTGAAAACTTTAACAATGTTGGGATGAGACAGCACGGCAATTGCCTTTGATTCATTTTTGAATCTGCGGCGGAACTCCTCATTTGCAAGAAACTCTTCTTTAAGAATTTTAACCGCTACCGTTCTGTCATCTATATTGTCATATGCTTTATAAACAACAGCCATACCGCCTACGCCGATAACTTCCTGAATTTCATATCTGCCGTCAAGTCTTTTACCGGTGTAATTATCCATATATAAACATTCCTTTCAAAATCACAAGTCAAATGAATCAGTAAACAACCGCAACAACAGTTATATTATCGCCGCCGCCGTTTTGATTTGCAAGATTTACAAGTCTGTCAGCATATTTATAAAAATCGCCGTCACTTGTGAGTCTTAATATATCATCAGACTTTACATAATTTGTCAGACCGTCAGAACAAAGAATAAGTATTTCATTCTCATCAAAAGATTCCTGGCAAAAATCTGTACGGATAAAATCATCAACACCCAAGGCTCTTGTAATAATGTGCTTACTCGGATGTTCCTGCGCTTCTTCGGGAGTTATTTCACCGTTTTCAAGCATATTCTGAACAACAGAATGGTCTTTGGTAAGCTGTAAAAGCTCGCCATCTGTTATTTTATATGCTCTGCTGTCGCCCGCGTGGGCAATATAAACAAACGAATTTGCTATAAGCGATGCAACAACTGTTGTACCCATCCCCTCATAACTTTCATCTGTTTGAGAAATATTATAAATATGTTTGTTAGCGTTCTCAATTGCTGAAACAAGAAGGCTTTTTACTGAAATATCACTCATATCGTTCTGATATCTTTCGGCAATATAATCCCTGATTATCTTAACCGCCTCAGAACTTGCAAGTGCACCTTCAGCTGCACCGCCCATTCCGTCACAAACAACAGCAAGGATTGCACCGCCTTCAAGTTCAAAGGCTGTGTAAGAATCCTGGTTGTTATCGCGGACAATTCCTTTATCCGTTCTTGCAACAATTTTCATAACGATTCAACTCCCTTCCTCCGGTTTTTATTTTCCTTTTGTCTGAGCTGACCGCACGAAGCATCGATATCAGAACCGAGCTTTCGGCGCACCGTTGCGTTAACACCGTTTTTCTCAAGAATCTTAACAAATCTTTCGACTCTTTCGATGCTACTTGGTTTAAACGGACTTTCAGCAACTTCGTTAACCGGAATAAGATTAACGTGACAGAGCATTCCTTTAAGCTTTGAAGCAAGCAAATATGCACAGTCATCGGAATCATTCACACCAGAAAGCATTGCATATTCAAACGAAATTCGTCTTGATGTTTCCGATGCATATTTTCTGCAAACTATTAATAGATCATCTATGGAATATCTCTTATTTATAGGCATAATCCTGCTGCGAAGCTCATCGCTTGGCGCGTGCAGGGAAATTGATAATGTAAGCTGCATATGTTTCTCAAGCAGCTCGTGAATTTTCGGAACAATTCCACATGTAGAAAGTGAAATATTTCGCATAGAAATATTCAGACCTTTCTCATCGGTTATCAGTTCTAAAAATCTCATTACATTATCATAATTATCAAGCGGCTCACCCATTCCCATAAGAACAATGTGTGAAATTCTCTCACCTAAATCTTTTTGCGCCGTGTAAAGCTGCGAAAGAATTTCACCGGGCATAAGACTTCTTTTAAAGCCGCCAAGGGTTGAAGCGCAGAACGCACACCCCATTTTACAGCCCACCTGCGACGAAACGCAGATTGTATAGCCGTATTTATACTTCATTACAACACTCTCAACGAAATCACCATCATACATTTCGAAAAGATATTTAACGGTACCGTCAACTTTTGAAACTTGTTTTCTTGCAATTGAGCAATTATGAAGCGGAAACTTTTCGGAGAGCTCTTCACGCAAAGCTTTGGGAATATTCAGCATTTCATCATAGCCCGATGCAAGATGTTTATGCAGCCATTCATAAATTTGCTTTGCACGGAACTTCTGTATTTTCATTGCAGAAAACTCTTCGGTAAGTTCTTCAAGCGTCATTGAAAGAATATCTTTATTCATTTGTTACCCCCGTTTTCTCAAAAGCAGCAACAAAGAATCCGTCCGTCGAATGAATATGAGGCATGAGAGTCAGATATTTTTCGCCGTCTTTATATCTTGGGATTTCAGGCATTATTTCAACCGCTGAAAACTCGGGATGTTCACTTAAGAATCTGTCGCAAACCTCCGAATTTTCTTTAGGATTAAGCGTGCAGGTTGAATAAACTATTCTTCCGCCATCCTTAAGATATTTCACTGAATTACAAAGAATACGATACTGCAACTCAGGTAAATTGTCAATATCATTACGGCTCTTGAAACGTATTTCAGGTTTTCTGCGAATAATACCGAGACCCGAGCAAGGTACATCGCAAAGAATTCTGTCGGCAAAGCCGTAATTCTCATTAAAAATAGATGCATCCGAAAGATATGAGAATACATTGTCAAGTCCAAGTCTTTTTGCGCCGTTTTTAATAAGTTCAACTCTTGACTGATAAACGTCAAAAGCTCTCACAACACCTCGATTATTCATCATTTCGGCAATTGTGAATGCTTTTCCGCCAGGAGCGGAACACATATCAAAAATCGTGTCACTCGGCTGTGGGTCAAGTGCTTTGCAGCAAATCTGCGATGCAAGGTCTTGAGCGTGGAAAAGACCGTCTTTATAAGCTTCAAGTTCTTCTACCGAGCCCGTATTGCTTAAAATCAGCGCAGCATCAGAAACATCCGTTTTTTCCGAAACAACACCCTCCTCGGCAAGCTTCCAGATTAATTCATCAGCTGTAATCTTGGTTGTATTGGCACGAACAACAACATTCGGAGCTTCAAGTGCTTTTTCAGCAAGTGCAACAGCGTTTTCAAATCCGTATGCATTGATCCACAAAGAAAGAATCCATGCAGGGCAAGAATATTTAATTGAGAGATAGTCCGGGTCTTTTTCATCACCTGCAGGAAGTCTCAATCCGTTATCGGATACTCTTCGCAAAACCGCATTGACAAGTGACGCTGCAAAGGAAGATTTATTAACTTTTGCAAGATTAACACTTTCATTAACGGCTGCTCTTGACGGAACTTTATCCATAAATAAAAGCTGATAAGCGCCCATTCTGAGAATTGTATGTAACTCGGGCTTAAGCTTTCTTACAGGCTGGTTAAGATAAAGACCGAGATTATAATCAATAAGCATCAATCTGTCAAGTGTACCGTAAACAAGATTGCAGACAAATGCTCTGTCTCGCTCATCGAGACCGCTATTCTCTTTTAAAAGACTGTCAACAGCAAGATTTGAATATGCACCGTCACGGTGAACTTTCAGAAGTGCTTCAAATGCAACCTGCCTCGCACTTTTCATATATTCAGCATCCTTTCGGGAAAATTAATCAGTTTCTGCGTCTGAATCTCAGAACAAGTCTGAGAAGGTTAGCAAGAGCAACAATCATTGATGCAACATAAGTCATTGCCGCAGCAGAAAGAACTTTTTTGGCACTTCCGACCTCGTCATCAGCAAGAAGTCCTCTGTCGCCGATGACAGCTATTGCACGTTTGCTTGCATTGAATTCAACGGGGAGAGTAACAAGCTGAAAAAGAGCAATTGCCGAATAAAGCAAAAGTCCGATGGAAATAAGCGGTTCAAAACCGAAGAAATATCCCAGAAGAGCAAGAGGAATACCGAGTGTTGAACCGATATTGCAAACGGGAATAAGTGAGTTGCGGATTTTTATGGGTTTATAGTTTTCGGCGTGCTGTGCAGCGTGTCCTGCTTCGTGGCACGCAATACCGACTGCCGCAATGCTTGTGCTGTTATATACACCCTCAGAAAGTCGAATCACCTTTGCTTTAGGGTCATAATGGTCGGTAAGTTTACCGGATGTCTGCTCAATTCTGACGTCAGTAATTCCGTAATGAGTGAGAATAGCCTGCGCTGCATATGCTCCTGTTATTCTTCGTGAATTTTCAACTCGTGAAAATTTATTATAAGTTGATTTGACCTTAAATTGTGCCCACGCAGCAAGAATCATCGCTGGGATAACAAGAATAATGTAATAATAATCTATAAAGAAATATGGCATATCCGATCTCCTTTCATATTATTCAAAAAAATCTCCGATATTTATCTGATTACCTCTCATAAAATCAACTGCGGGCATTGCCTTTTTGCCTTCTGCCTGAATGTTAAGAATTTCAATACAACTCATATCTCCGCAACAAACAACAAGTCTTTTGCCTGCTTCAACAATCTGACCCGCAGCATTACCTTTTATGTCAGAAAGAACGCTCATATGAATTTTAACAGTTTTTCCGTTAAGCTTTGCATTTGCCGAGGGCCACGGAGAAAGACCTCTTATCTTATTATGAACATCTTTTGCACTCAGATTCCAGTCAATCGGTGACAGTTCTTTTGAGAGCATGGGAGCATATGTGAATTCATCATGATTCTGCTTAACAGGAGTAAGTTCATTATTTAGAAGAGCTTCGATTGTTTCTTCGAGAACGGATGCTCCAAGCAGAGAAAGTTCATCGTGAAGATCGCCCGCAGTCATATTTTCGCCGATTTCAATATCTCGCATAATAAGCATATCTCCGGTATCAAGACCTTCATCCATCTGCATTGATGTTACTCCGGTTTTATCAAATCCGTTAATAATCGACCATTGAATCGGTGCAGCACCTCTGAGTTTAGGAAGAAGAGATGCATGGATATTGATGCATCCGTATTTGGGATATTCAAGAATTTCTTTAGGAAGAATTTTACCGTATGCAACAACAATACAAAGCTCGGGGTCGGCTTCTTTCAGCATTTCAAGAGCAGTGCCGTCGCGCATTTTCAAAGGCTGATAAACCTTGATTCCGTTCTCCTCTGCAAGAACTTTAACAGGAGGCGGAGTCATTATCATTTTTCTTCCCTGCGGTTTATCAGGCTGAGTGAATACACCCGTAACTTCATGACCGAGGTCAATAAGCTTCTGTAAACAGGGAACTGCAAAATCAGGAGTTCCCATAAAAACTACTCTCATTCCGAAAGCTCCTTTTTGATAACCTTTTGAGTAAAAACGATTCCGTCAAGATGGTCAAGTTCATGGCAGAAACAACGAGCTTTGAGTGCTTCGCCTTTATAGATGCACCACTTTCCGTTTCTGTCCTGCGCTTTTACCCTTACAACTGCAGGGCGGCAGGTTATACCTGATTCGCCGGGAAGAGAAAGACAACCCTCTTCTTCAAACTGCTCTCCCTCACTGCTGATGATTTCGGGATTAATTAATTCGATATATCCGTCGCCGCAGTCAATTACAACGACTCTTCTTAAGATGCCGACCTGAACAGCAGCAAGTCCGACGCCGTTGGCGTGATACATTGTATCTTTCATATCATCAAGAAGCTGCCAAAGTCTGTCATCAAAATTTTCTACCTGACGTGATTTTTTTGCAAGAATCGGATCTCCGATTTTAACGATGTTTCTGATAGCCATAAACATCAATCCTTTCAATTGCGATTATGTGTTTTCCGGATTAATATCCGCATAAACAGTTACCTTTGAAAAACGTGAATCTTTTCCCGTTTCAATAAGTAATTTTGAAATCATTTCTCTGAATCGTGCCGTATTATGGCACTTAATAATTAATCTGTATCTGTATTTTTCATTAACCTTTGCCACTCTTTCGGGCATCGGTCCAAGAACAATTATTTTTTCGCCCTTGAATTCACCATTAGAATATTTCTTAAGCATATCAAGGGTTTCTCTTGCCGCATTTTTAACAATTATTTCGTCTTCACCCGTCAGTCCGATAACGCACAAATCACAGTAAGGCGGATATACAAGCGCCTTGCGAAGTCGAATCTCTGTATTAAAAAATGCATCATAATCCTGCTTTGCGGCAAGTCGGATTATTTCATTTTCGGGTGTTAACGTCTGGATTATTGCAGTACCCTTGAATTCACCTCTGCCTGACCTTCCGACCACCTGAGTCAGAAGTGAAAAAGTTTTTTCAAGACTGCGGAAATCATCATTATAAAGCTGCTGGTCAACAGACACAACACCAACAAGTGTAACATTAGGAAAATTCAGTCCTTTTGCAACCATCTGTGTGCCTATCATTATATCGTATTCACCTTTTGCAAAGCTATCCAGAAGCTTTTCATGTGAATTTTTACCCGACGTAGAATCAGTATCCATTCTGACAGTTTTTGCATCAGGTAAAATACGTTTTAAATCATCTTCAATTTTTTGAGTGCCGAATCCCGAGTATCTTACCGAATCCTCTCCGCATTCGGGACATTTGCTCGAAAACGGAACGGAGTGGCCGCAATAATGGCACATAAGACGATTATTAGCTGCGTGATATGTCATTGATATGCTGCAATGCGGGCAACAAATAACTTCAGAACAAGCATTACAAGCTGCAAAAGTGTGAAATCCGCGTCTGTTAATTAGAAGTATTGATTGTTTTCCGTCCTCAAAATTCTTTTTCAGACTTTCATAAAGCGTTTGGCTGATTGCCTTGCAACCTTCAGCTTTTTCGGCAGTACGCATATCAACGGTTATAACCTCAGGCAAAACAGCGTTGCCGTATCTGTTTTCAAGTCTGCACAAATCATATTTTCCGCTCTGCGCCGATGCAAAACTTTCAACACTCGGAGTTGCAGATGCAAGAAGAAGAAGACATTTATTATATGCCGCTCTGTATTTTGCAACATCAATTGCATTATATCTCGGAGTTTGCTCGGATTTATATGTATGCTCCTGCTCTTCATCGATAATGATAAGACCGATATTTTCGGCAGGTGCAAAAACAGCACTTCTTGTTCCGATAATAATTTTTGCATTGCCGTTTTTCACTCTCTTCCATTGTTCAAGACGTTCACGAATTGAAAGAGCACTGTGAAAAACTGCAATATCTCCGCCGTATCTTTTACAGAAAAGCGATATGGTCTGCGGAGTAAGTCCTATTTCAGGAACCATAACAATTACAGACTTTCCCTCATCAACAACCCTATCGATAACACTCATATAAACAGAGGTTTTTCCGCTTCCCGTAACACCATAAAGAAGTGAAACAGAAGGTTTTTCCGAAACTGCAAGCTTTGAAAGCTTATAAAAAGCTGCATTTTGTTCAGAAGTCAGTTTGATATCCGTTCTTTCTCCTTTTTTATCAGCAAAAGACGGAAGTTTTATGACCTCTTGTTCATAATATTCAGCAAAACCGTTTTTTACGAGAGTATTGGCAACCGCGGGAGTAAAACCCGTATAATAACAAATCTCTTTGACCGATGCAGTTTCAATGTCATTAAGAAGCTCAACAATCCTCTGCTGTTTCTGAGTCAACTTCTTTGCAGATGCATTTTCATCATTGACAAGACGCATCATTTTTACAGACAAATCACCAAGATTGCGAACCGCATCATGAGAAGAAAGAAGAATCTCATTTTTTGCCATTCCACTGAAAAGCGATGAAACATTGCGCAGACCGAGTGCCTTGCCGATTGCTTCTTCTTTTACAAAAACTTTTCGTTCATTAAGATAGTCGAAAATTTCCTTTTCTGTTCCTGATAGCGATGAAATCAACGATTCGTCCGCATCAGGATTTACCGCAAATGATGTAACCATTTTGTGGTTAATTCCGCTCGGAAGCATTGCCTTCGCTGCCTCGTAAAGCGTGCAGAAGGTTCTTTCTTTAATCCACACAGCAAGCAAGAGCATTTCATCATTTAAAAGCGGCTTATCATCAAGAACTTCAGCAATTTTTTTCAATTTCTTGCCTTCGGAATAATCCGTTATATCAAAAATAATCCCGAGGCACTTTTTGTTTTTTACTCCGAAAGGAACAGTTACTCTGCATCCTTTCAGAGCGGTCTGTTCAAATTCTTCAGGGATAATGTAATCAAATGCTTTATCAAAGGAGAAATTTGCCGATTCAACGGCAACCTTTGCATATTTCATTCGATTTCACTCCCCTACATTTATTTTATTAAACAATTAGATGTTTCTGATTTCTTCGGGTTCAACAATAACGTATTCACCCTTGATGATTTCATCAATAGCAACACTGACAGGCTTTTCTGTCATAATGATTTTGTTTTCTTCTGCGTGTTCTGAAATTTCTCTTGCTCTTTTAGCTGTTGCTGTAACAAGAGAATAACGGCTGAGATGGTTTTTGAGAACTCCTCTTAAATCGGGATTAAACATTGTTGATTACCTCACTTATCATTTTTTTATTTCTTGATATTTTGAGTCTTTCGGCTCTTATTATTGTTTCGATACCTGCTACTGCATTTTCAACAGTATCGTTAACGACAATATAATCGTAATCGGGTGCTTTTCTCATTTCCTCTCGGGCAATAACAAGACGGTGATTGATAGTTTCTTCGTCTTCTGTTTTGCGCGATCTGAGACGATCTTCAAGAACTCTCATTGAAGGCGGCATAAGGAAAATACTGATTACATCTGAATAAATGCTTCTTATTTTTTCGGCACCCTGAACTTCAATTTTGAGAATTACTGCCTTACCGTTTGAAAGCATTTCATCAACCGGTGCTTTGGGTGTACCGTAATAATTGCCTGCATATTCTGCATATTCAAGCATTTTATTTTCTGAAATATTTTTTTCAAAATACTCTCTGTCTGCAAAATAATAATGAACTCCGTCAATCTCACCCTGTCTTTTTTCGCGGGTTGTCATTGAAACAGAAATCTTAACGTCCTCACGGTTTTCAACAAGCTTGTTAAGAACCGTATCCTTACCCGAACCCGAGGGACCCGAAAGAATAATAAGGATGCCGTTATCCAATATTCATCATCCTCCTCATCATCAAGCTCGTCCATATCGTCGTTAAGTCTGTTCGCAACAGTTTCACTCTGAAGATAAGTCAGAATAACGTGGTCGCTGTCTGTTATAATCACTGCTCTGGTACGTCTGCCGTGGGTTGCGTCAATAAGAGTACCTTTTTCTTTGCATTCCTGAATAATTCTTTTAATCGGTGCCGATTCAGGGCTGACAATCGCAACAAGACGGCTTGCATTGACCATATTACCGAAGCCGATATTAATTAATTTCATTGTTACATCTCCATTATTCTATGTTCTGAATCTGCTCACGGATTTTTTCAATCTCCGCTTTTATTGAAACTACTCTGCGTGCAATCTCAACATCCTGAGCCTTTGAGCCGATGGTGTTAGCTTCCCTGTTAAGTTCCTGAACTAAGAAGTCCATCTTTTTGCCGACGGCATCACTCTGCTCAAGGAATGAGCGAAGCTGTGAAATATGGCTGCGAAGTCTGACTGTTTCTTCCGCAACAGCAATCTTATCTGCAAATATTGCAGCTTCGGTCAGAATTCTTTGCTCTTCAATGTGAGTTTCGGCAAGAAGCTCTTTGAGACGTCCGAGAAGCTTTTCGTTATATTCTTTAACCGTTTCGGGCGAACGTACTTCAATGAACTCAACGTTAGAAATAATTTCATCAAGTCTTGAAAGAACATCGGCTTTGAGTCTTTCACCTTCTCGCTCACGCATCGCAACAAAGCCTTCAAGAGCAGCCTGAGCCACAACACTGACCGCATTCCAAATTTTATCTTCATCTGCAGCCTGCTTACGAACGGTAAAAATATCGCTTACTCTTGAAATATCAGAAACTTTGATATTATTCTCAAGACCGTAGGTTTCTGAAAGCTCTTTGTATGCATCAAGATAACCTTTTACAAGAGAATGGTTGAGGCTAATAACTGTATCCGGTTCTTCAACAGCTTCAATCTGAACATAGCACTCCATCTTGCCTCGGGTAAGCTTGCCGTTAAAGAAGCTTTTCAGCTTTTCATCGAGAAAGCCGTAGCTTCTCGGAAGTTTTGAAGAAAACTCAAAATATCTGTGATTAACGCTTTTAATTTCAACTGTTATATTCATACCGTCTACAAGCTGCTGTGCTCTGCCGTAGCCGGTCATACTTTTTATCATCAGTAATTACATCTCCTATATTTTAGTGCGGGCACGAGCATCCCGAAGTAAGTGCCTCAGGAATTTCAATATCAAGAACATCATCACCCTTAAATCCAAGTCTTATGAACGCGGGGCAGATATGATCTTTACGTATTCTTGCGATATAAGCATTTTTATTTGCGCCGTAATTCATTGCGGCTCTCGCAAGGCCTTCGGTAATTATATCATCCTCACAGAACACATCAATAAATTCCATATTGAAGCCACTGAGAGAGAATGTGCAATAACCAAGCACTGAATCATTTTCATATGCTCTCATTCCGATAAGTCCGTTATCTTCAAAAGGTAAGAATTTTATCATTTTGCAGCACCACCATTCTTGAGTCCTGCGGCTTTGAATAAATTTTCAACCTCTTGCGGGGTAAGATCGCGCCATTCGCCTGTCTGAAGCATTCCGAGTTTTACGGAACCGATTGCAATTCGTCTGAGCCTTGCGACCTCAAGATTGAGCGCCTCACACATACGGCGAATCTGCCTGTTTCTGCCCTCATAAAGAACTATTTCAAGAACTGCTCTTCCTTCTTCTTTGGAAAGAACTCTGACATCAGCAGGAGCAGTTAATCTTCCGTCGATTTCAACATCGGTTGAAAGGATATCAACCTGCTCTGCGGTAACGCCGGGTCTGACGGTTACACGGTAAGTTTTCGGAACGTGCCTTGAAGGATGCATCATAGCGTTTGCAAACGCACCGTCATTGGTCATTATCAATGCGCCCTCAGATACTCTGTCGAGTCTGCCGACGGGATAAATACGTTCTTTTATATCTGTGACAAGCTCAAGCACACACTTTCTGCCGAGTTCATCATCTGTTGTAGTAACATATCCTCTCGGTTTATTGAGAAGAATATAGCGAAGACTGGATTCTTTTCTTATTTTCTTGCCTTTTATAACAACGTTATCTTTTTTGGGGTCAACTGTATCACCAATCTGAGCAACACTGCCGTTGACCTTGACAAGACCGTTTCTTATCATTTCTTCAGCCTTGCGTCTTGAGGCAACACCTGCCTCTGAAAGAAATTTCTGAAGCCTGATTTTATTATCGGCCACTTGGTTCACCACCGGAAATATTAAAATAATCTTTTATTTTTTTTACTAAATCAGAGAATAAATTGCTCTTTTTTTCGGGCTCTTTAATCGGAATATGTTTTAAATATACCGATTCATTCGCAAGAAGCGGAACTTCCTCAAAAACATTCTGCCCCGAAAAGAAAACTGCCATTCCGAGAACCGAATCTTTTGGAACCGGTGCATATTCAATCGGTCTTAAAATTATCCTGCAATAAGAATTTTCGCCTGCTATATACAAAGGATTATGCGAAAGTCTTACTCCTACTGAATCACGCTCACCGCCCGCAACCCTGACTTTAACTCCGCTGAGGTCGCATCCTATCCGAACTCCCTTACACTTTGAAAAACCGTATTCAAACATAGAAATATGGTCATTCCAATCATCGGGCGCATTAAGCGTTACGGCGATAAGCGTTACACCGTTTCTTTTTGCGGCGCTGACAAGACATCTTCCGCTTTTCTTCGTAAAACCTGTTTTGATACCAACAGAATCGGAATATTTCCAAAGAAGCTTGTTATGATTGGTCAGCGTACGGGCATACGGAGGATTGCCGTATGTCAGCTTTGCTTTCTTTTGGGAGCAAATTCCGGCAAATTCGGGATTTCTCATACATTCCGCGGCAAGAAGCGCCATATCATATGCGGTTGAATAATGATTTTTGTCATCAAGTCCCGAGGGAGTTACAAAATTGGTATTGTTCATACCGATTTGCTTTGCACGCAGGTTCATCTTTTCGGCAAATCCCTCAATGCTTCCCCCGAGATAAACCGCTGCTGCATTGGCGGCATCGTTGCCCGATTGAAGCAGCATTCCGTAAACAAGCTCT
>JAZNHM010000170.1:0-17633 GCA_045576955.1 Acutalibacteraceae bacterium
TCTTCAACAACCTGCTGAGTGAGATTAAGCTGACCGTTATACATTGTAAGAAGAACGCCCTCAATTTCTATGTAAGGATTGTAAAGACGCTTAACGTTTCTGACGGTTGCGATGAGCTGCGAAAGTCCTTCAAGAGCGAAGAATTCGCACTGGATAGGCACAATCAGAGTATCTGCGGCGCAAAGACCGTTGAGGGTGATGAGTCCGAGTGACGGGGGACAGTCAAGGAAGATAAAATCAAAATCATCCTTGACGAGTGAAAGAGCATTCTTGAGCTTTGCCTCTCTTTTCTGAATATCAACAAGTTCAAGCTCTGCGCCTGCAAGGTCCATGCTCGACGGCATAACAAAAACGTTGGCATAGGGTGTTTCAACGATTGCATTTTTGGCAGGGGAGTCGCCGATGAGCACGTTATATGACGAGGTCTGAAGCCCTCTTTTGTTGATTCCGAGTCCGCTGGTTGAGTTGCCCTGAGGGTCGATGTCAACAAGCAGGATTTTATATCCTTTACTGCCGAGTGCGGCTGTAAGGTTAACGGCAGAGGTTGTTTTGCCGACTCCGCCTTTTTGGTTAACAATAGCAATTGTCTTTCCCAAAGTAATCTCTCCTATATATAATGTAATTAATATATTGATTGGCCAATATTATCATTAGTCCGCAGTCGACTTAAAAAGAAAAGATAAAAATGAAATGTTTTATATTGTTTCACGTGGAACAAAAGCAGAAGGAGCAGGCTTTTATGCCTGCTCCTTCCGCTGGATGTGGGTGTGAAAGAGAAAGATATGGTAAGTTAGAGGATGTCAGTATTATGCCGATGTGCGTTTTGCTTTGATAACGCAGTTGCCCGTTTTGGGAATGCGGACAATATATTCGATATATTCATCGGTCTCGCTTTTTGCCGAGTCAGCCTCGATGCCCGCCTTGCGCATTGTATCAACCGCGTGATTAAGAGTGTTGACGAAAATTCGAACATCTTTGAAAAGCTTTACGGGCGGCTGTCTGCGGCGGCTGTCGTTGGTCATTATCTGAGAAATCAGTCTTTCAGATTCTGCAACGTTGAGTCTTTTCTCTGCAATGATTGATAATGCACGCTCCATCTGACTGATTGAAGTAAGCTTCAGAAGTGCTCTTGCGTGGCGTTCACTCAGGTTTTCCTGAATTATCTTAAGCCTGATATCTTCGGGAAGCCTCAGCAGACGGAGTTTGTTGGATACCGTCGGGGGAGCTTTGCCGAGTTTTTTGCAGACCTCATCACGGCTCATTCCGAAATCGATAATCAGTTTTTCAATCGCCTGAGCTTCCTCAAAGAATCCGAGGTCGCTGCGCTGTATGTTTTCAAGAAGTGCAAAGAGCGCGGATTTTTCATCGGTTGCATCCATAATGATGCACGGAATCTGCGTTATGCCGACAAGCCTTGATGCTCTCAGGCGGCGCTCGCCTGAAATCAGTTCATATTCGCCTTTGCCGTTTACTCTTACGGCAATCGGCTGAATGATTCCGTTTTGCCTGATGCTCTGGGCAAGTCCCTCGAGTTCATCGAAATCAAACCGTTTTCTCGGTTGATTGGGATTCGGATAAATTTCTTCCTGCGGCACAAGAATAATCTGACCGCCGATTTTGTATTTTCCGTTCTTCAAAAATCAAATCCCCCCGTTCGTTGAGTTAATTCTAACACCGAAAGGGGGGATTGTCCAGCAAATTCAATCGCCAAAAAGCGGCGCAAATCTGCAATTCATATTAAATTTAAAGAGGTTTTTTGGCAATCTGTGCGGAAGGTCTGGGGTATTTGGGCGGAATATGCGATATCTTTTTGATGATAACAAGTGTTCTTTCGCCGCCATCGGAGAGAGTAAACGATTTTTCATCAATGATTTCGCCGCCGAGGAGCTTGATTGCAGCCTTTGCATCGGCGATTTCTTCCTGTGCCTTTGCGGCTTTCATCGCAATAAAGAGTCCGCCGACTTTGACAAACGGAAGGCAGTATTCGCAAAGAACATTCAATGCCGCAACCGCGCGTGAGCATACTATATCGGATTTCTCGCGGTATTCCTTGCTCTGACCCGCTTCCTCAGCTCTTGTATGGAGCGTTGTTGCGATAAGACCGAGCGAATCAACGGTTGACTGAACGTATTTCAGCTTTTTCGCCGTGCTGTCAATCATAGTTAAATCAATGTCGGGTCGCATAATCAGCAGGGGAATTCCGGGAAAACCTGCGCCCGTACCGATATCCGTAACCCTTGCGCCCTGCGGAATGTCGCGAGCCGAAAGCAGTGATATACTGTCCGCAAAATGCTTGACTGCAATACCGTCGGGGTCGGTTATGGCGGTGAGGTTCATTGTTTTATTTTGTTCAACAAGCAGGTCGGAAAGCTTCTCAAAAAGCTTAATCTGCCCATCGTTTATTGAAATTCCGAGCTTTTCGGCATCGGAAATCAGAAGTCTGGTGTTAACCATTTATACCGTTCCTTTCAAGGTATATAAGTAAAACGGAGATATCGGCAGGGGAAACGCCCGAAATTCTTGAAGCCTGACCTACGGTTTCGGGTCGGATTTTGCAGAGCTTTTCAATCGCTTCGAGCCTGAGACCTGTTATATCATTATAATCAAGGTCTTTCGGCAGGCGTTTTACCTCAAGACGGCGCAAATCATTAATCTGCATCTGCTGGCGTTTGAGATATCCCTCATATTTTATGTCAATCTCAACCTGCTCAAAAACATCGTCGGGCAGGTCGGGTCGGTTTTTATCAAACGGAGTGAGAGCTTCGTAGTTTACCTGGGGTCGGCGCAGAAGGTCAATCATCTTCAGACCCTTTTCGAGCGCAGATGTTCCACGTGAAACAAGCATCGCATCAATCTCGGCAGTCTTGGGAATGGAAAGATTTTCAACTCTTTTGCGTTCTTCGGCTATCAGTTCAAGCTTTTTGAGGAAGTTATTATATCTTTCTTCGCTGATAAGACCTGCTTTGTAGCCGATTTCGGTGAGTCTGCGGTCAGCGTTATCCTGACGGAGAATGAGACGGTATTCGGAGCGGGATGTCATCATTCTGTAGGGGTCGGAGCATCCTTTGGTAACAAGGTCGTCGATAAGAGTGCCGATATAAGAGGTTGTGCGGTCAAGAATGACGGGTTCTTTGCCCTTGATTTTGAGGGCGGCATTCATTCCGGCAACAAGTCCCTGGGCAGCAGCTTCTTCATATCCGCTTGAACCGTTGAACTGACCCGCGCCGTAAAGACCGTCAAAATCTTTGAATTCAAGGGTCTGACGGAGCGTAAGCGGGTCAACGCAGTCATATTCAATCGCATATGCGGTGCGTAGAAATTCTGCATTCTCGAGTCCGGGGATGCTTCTGACGATTTTGAGCTGGACATCCTCGGGAAGTGATGACGAAAGTCCCTGAAGATACATCTCGTCTGTGTTTGCGCCGCAGGGTTCAACAAATATCTGATGGCGTTCTTTTTCGGAGAAACGAACGATTTTATCCTCAATGCTCGGGCAGTAACGGGGGCCTACACCGTCAATTTTTCCCGAATACAGGGGTGAGCGGTGAAGATTATCAAGAATGATTTTCTTGGTTTCTTCGCCCGTATATGTGATATAGCAAGGCTCTGTGTTGCGAACCTCAAAGTCGGTTACATAAGAAAAATTAGTGATTTTTTCATCGCCGTACTGCGGTTCAAGGCTTTCAATATCAACGCTTCTGCGGTTGATACGGGGCGGAGTGCCGGTTTTGAAGCGTCGGGTCAGCACACCAAGATTCTTAAGCGACTGTGCAAGCTCAACGGACGGGAACATTCCGTCAGGCCCGCTTTCATATGAAATATCGCCGATAAAAATCTTACCCGCAAGAAATGTGCCCGTTGCGATAATGACAGCTTTTACTCTGTGGAGCGCTTCAAGGCGGGTTTTAAGAATCCATTCGTCACCATCGCGGCGGATATCAGTGATTTCTGCCTGACGGAGATAGAGATTTTCTTGCTTTTCAAGTACGTATTTCATATAGTCGCAGTAGCCTCTGCGGTCAATCTGCGCACGCAGACTGTGAACGGCAGGGCCTTTGCCGAGATTAAGCATTCTGTTTTGCAGAGTGTTGCGGTCTGCGGCAATACCCATCTCGCCTCCGAGCGCATCAATCTCACGCACAAGGTGACCCTTCGACGTGCCGCCGATTGACGGGTTGCACGCCATATTGCCGACCCAGTCGAGATTGATAGTGAAAACGGCGGTTTTGCATCCGAGACGTGCGGCGGCAAGACCAGCTTCGATTCCTGCGTGACCTGCGCCGATAACCGCAATATCAAAATTTTCAGAAATGTACTCCATAAAAAACTCCAATTTATAGTATGAAAAACCTCTTGTTTACAGACGATAGAAATTTTTAAAACGATGCTCAGCTCATTTCGGTTCGCGCAATCGGCTGTAATCGAAAATTGCCTTTATAATGCAAAAAAAGAACTAAAAACAGCCATTATAATGTTATATAAGAATAATAATCAGCTTATCCGGTAATATTTTATTTGCCCACGCAGAAACGCGAGAAAACCTCGTCAACGACTGCCGAGGTGGCTTTTTCGCCGGTGAGCTGAAGAAGTGCATCAATTGCACAGTCGGCGCAGACGTTGACCGCATCGAGCGTGACTCCGCAGTTGATTGCGTTAATCGCTTCTTCGATGCTTGCGAGCGCATTCACGCAGCATTGACGCTGACGTTCGCTCGTCAGACAAGCTGCATTCGGATTGAACTCATTTGTTCTGAAAATTTGGGCAACCGCATCTTCAAGCTCTCCCCTGCCCTCGCCCGTTGAAGCCGAAAGCTCAACGGTGTGAGCAAAGGCACTTTCGATAATTTTTCTGTCTGCCGCAAGAGGCAGATCGGATTTATTGAGAAGAGCGATCGCTCTTTTGGATTCGCAATAATTTATGATGTCGGCATCGTCGTCGGTCAGCGGTTCGCTTCCGTCAAACACGGCAAGCACCAATTCCGCACGCTCAAGTCTGCGTTTTGCAAGGTTAACGCCGATGTTCTCGACAACATTTTCGGTTTCGCGGATGCCCGCAGTATCAGCTACGCGCATAATTATTTCGCCGAGCACGATTTTTTCCTCAACAACGTCACGGGTCGTGCCCGCAATGTCAGTAACGATTGAACGCTCGAATCCTGAAAGAAGGTTCATCAGTGTTGATTTGCCGACATTGGGTCTGCCAACGATAACGGCGTCGATTCCGTCGGTTACGGCTCGTCCGCAGTCGTAGCGGCGTATTATTTCTTTAAGAGAATTTTGCGCGGATTCAAATACGGGAAGCATATCCGATGCGCTTGTGTCCTCAATATCCTCATCGGGATAGTCAACCCAGGCGGCAAGTGATGCGCAGATTGCGATAATCGAATCCGCCACTCCCCTGATTTCGCGGCTGAGATTGCCGTCAAGAGTGTTGAGTGCGGCGGCAGCAGCCTGTTTGCCCGATGCACCGATGAGTGACATAACGCTTTCGGCGGCGGCAAGGTCGATTTTGCCGTTGAGGAAGGCACGCTTTGTGAATTCGCCCGCTTCAGCGGGAGCTGCGCCTGCATCGAGTGCAGCACGAAGCACCTGTTTTGTTATATAAAGACCGCCGTGACACGAAATCTCGGCAACATCTTCACCCGTATAGCTTGCGGGTGCACGAAAAACGAGGCAGACCGCCTCGTCGATTTTTTCATTATTATAATAAACATCACCGAAATGGGCGCGGTAACCCTTGCTTTCGGTTACGGATTTTCCGCTGACGGGTCGGAAAATTTTATCGGCAACAGCGAGTGCGTTTTCGCCCGAAATACGAATTACGCCGATTCCGCCGGGTGCATTCGGAGTTGCAATGGCGGCAATAGTTCTGTTATCCATAGCTACCCCCTATTCGCAGATAAGCGGCACACGCTTGCCCGTGATGCGCATTGCAATTCGGTTGAACGCAAGTGATGATGGTGCATCGGCATCGGGTGCTTTGCCCGTTACTGAGCTGAATCCGATGCTGATATCTCTGGGAATAACGCCGATGAGCTGAACGCCCGTTTCATCAATACATTGGTCGATGTTGAGAAGCTTGTGTTTGCAAGCGGGTTTTACTTCAAACATATTTATAACCAAACGGGTATCGTCAACTCCGAGTCTGCGGAGCTCATCAAAGGCTCTTGCGCAGCTGCGTACGCAGACCTTGTCCGCCGTTGAAACAACGATTGCGCGGTCAGCGGCGCTTGCGGCAAGCTGCATTCCCCTGTCGATACCTGCGGGTGCGTCAAGAATTATGTAATCGTAGTCATCCGAAAAGGAGCGGAAAAGTGCTGAAACGCTTTCGGGAGTGAAATCATCGTCAAAGCTTCTCGGTGCAGCAAGGAAATCAACCCTTCCGCTTATTACAGCCTGCTCACGGGTACATCTTTCAAGAAGAAGGTCGCCCCAGTCAAAAACAACATTTTCGGTTACGCCGAACATCAGGTCGAGCGAACGCAGACCGATATCGCAATCAGCCGCAAGCACCTTTTTGCCGAGGGTGGCAAGTGCGTTTGATATTCCGTTAACGAATGTTGATTTTCCCGAGCCGCCTTTACCCGAGGCGATGAGGATGATTTCTGCCATGTGTAGCTCCTTTCAGTCGCAATGCAAAATTTTTAATATAAGATCAGAGCGAAGCGACCCTTTATTTTGCACTTTGCATTTATTAAGGAATAAGTGTATTTTCAGTCTGATAAAGCTCCAATGAATCGCTCTGACCGAAATAATAGTCAACGATTTCGGCAACAACAGGGGCAACAAATGCGCCCGAGGTCATACCTTCGCCGACAACGGCAACAGCGATTTCAGGGTTTTCATAGGGTGCGAATGCGATAAGGAAACCGTTGTTAATCTTAACGGAAACGCCGTCAAGCTTACGGATTTCCTGCGAAGTACCCGTCTTTGCGGCAACCTTAACGGGAAGATGCGCAAAGTATCTTGCGCAGTAGCCGGTGGTACCTACTTCGAGCATACCTTGTTTGACCGTTTCGAGTGTTGAATCCGAAACGCCTGTGTTTGCAACAACCTCGGGTTTGGTTTCAAGGATTGTGCGCGAATAGTCGTAGCTCTTTATACATTTAACAAAATGGGTTTTATATCTTGTGCCGCCGTTTGCAATGGTAGCGCAGTAGTTTGCAAGCTGAATGGGAGTGAAAAGATTACCCGCCTGACCGATTGCGGACTGAACGGTGTAACCGGGAAGCCATTTCTGATTGAGCGATGCGCGGTATTCGGGGCTGTCAAGCACGCCCGCAGCTTCGCCAAGCTCGCATCCCGTCTTTGAGCCGAGACCGAAAAGGGTGCGGTATTCGTTCATCTTCTCAATTCCGAGCATTTTGCCGACTTCATAGAAGAAGGTATTGCAGGATTCGTCGATTGCGTGAACAACGTCAACAAATCTGCTGTCGTGCGACTGCTCGCATTTGAAGTGCTGGCCGAGATAGGTGTATGAGCCATTGCAGTAGAAGGTGTATTCGGTGTCAATAATCCCCTCTTCAAGGGCGGCAATGGCAACAGAGGGCTTCATTGTTGAACCCGTTGCGTAGGTTGAAAGAAGAGCTCTGTTCCAGAGGGGCGAACCTGGTGCGCTGTTGAGTGCTTCAACGTTTTCGCTGTAAGTTGAGATATCATAGGTCGGGTAGGTTGAGGATGCAAGGAGTGCACCCGTTTTGCAGTTGATAACAACCGCCGCACCAGCATTTTCAACCATATTGCCCTGCTTGCCCGCATAATCCCAAAGAGCCTGCTCAAGAGCGCGGTTTGTAACCTCCTGGAGACCTGCGTTAATTGTCAGCACGATGGTGTTGCCGTGAATCGGGTCGGTTGTAACTTCGGTTGAACGGTTTCCGTCACCGTCGGTGTAAATCGTGGCTTCGCCGTCAATGCCTTTGAGGTATTTTTCCATTGCGGATTCAATTCCGCTTTTGCCGATGTTATCGGTGATTTTGTAGCCTTCGCTTTTCTTTTCGCTGTATTCATCGGCATCAATCGCACCGATTCTGCCGAGAATGTGAGGAGCAAGCATACCGTCAGCATATTTGCGCACGGGCACAACCTGAACGTCTACGCCCTTGAAATATCCGCTGTTTTCTTTGATTTTGGCAATTATTTCTTCGGGTACGTCAATCGCAAAGGTATAGGGACTTCCGATGCGGAAGAATATTCTTTCCATCTCATAACGCACGGATGAAATTTTTCTTGCGTCCTGAGCTGAGTAATTTTCAAGTTTATAGCGGCTGATAAGTGCATCAAAGCAGTTTTGCGCGGTTGCGTAATCGTTAAGACGGAGCATATCTCTGCTCTTCATCTGTTTGATTTCGTTTTCGCTGTCTGCCTTGAAAGCGATTTCGCCGTTTTCGTCAAAGACGAGAGGCAGATTGTCGGTCCATTCAAGAGCACTGCTCTCAAAAAGCTGAATGAGTGAATGAATAATGGAGTTTCTCTGCTCGTTTTCGCTTGATGAGGGAAAATATGCCGCATCAAAGATGACGGAATAACCCTGATCGTTATAAACAAGCTCTTTGCCCTGCTCATCAACGATTTCACCTCTTGCGGCAGAAATCGGAGCAGTGCTTGCCGAAACGGAAGAGCTTGCGGCGTCGTATTTTTCACCGTCAATTATCTGGATTTTAACAAGATCGAAGGCAAAAAAAACAAGGAAGGCAAGAAGCGCAACAACGGAAATAACGCGCCTTTTTGCGGTTATTTTAACGTGCATATCTTTACCTCCTTTTGAAATCGGATTTTACTCCTCAATAAATTTTTTCTCAACAAAGCGGATGATGATGAAAACAATCGGAACAAGGATTACTGTGTAAGCAATCGAGGGCAGATAGTAGCGCAGAAGCATATAAACCGCGCTGTCCATTCCCCCGAAAACGTAGTGGAACAGCCAATAACATATGTTATAAATCAGAGTTGCGGCGGTTGAAAGAATGAACGCCGTCACAACGTTGTTACGCATAATCGTGTTGATAAGCGTGCCGCAGATAAAACCGACGGCAGTCAGGAAAAGCGCGTTGAAGCTTGCGCCCGATGCAAAAATATCCCAGAGTGCGCCCGCGAAAAGACCGAGAAGCATTCCGACGATATCGCGCTCAAACATTGATACGCACACAACAAAGGGTATAAGCAACAAAGCCCTGACGCCGAAAATCTGCGGGAAGAATCCGTCAGTATTCTGAATAACGGAAACCGGCAGCAGAATCAGTGCAAGGCATATCCTGCGCAATATCAACTTTTTGCGGTTGGATTCAAGTGTCATAGTTTTTTATCAAATGCAAAATGCAGAGTGCAGAATGCAAAATGAAGGGTCGCTTCGCTCAGATTAATTATACAATCGGTCATAGGCGTAGCCTATCCTTAATTTTGCATTTTGAATTTATCATTTTACTCCGTCTGTCCGTCAAAGGATGTGATGATGAAAACATCGGTGATGTCGTCAAATTCAATGCCGGGCTTGATGATTGCGCTTGCAGAGATATCAACCGAGCCGTCAACAACATCAACAATGTTGCCGATTATGAGGTCTCTCGGGAAGATTCCGCCGACGCCCGATGTACATACGATACCGCCCGCCGTAACCGCCGTTGACGACGAAAGACCGGGCATATGGCAATGACCCTCTTCTGCAAGAGCAACTGTTGAGGTTACAAAGCCGAGGTCGCGGGTACGCACTTCATATGCGCTGACATTGAGCTTGGGGTTGAGAATTGTGTTGACCGTGCATTGGGTCGGAGTTACGGATGCAACAACACCGACAAGATATTTGCCGTAAATAACGGGGTCGTTGATACTGATATCACTCAGCGAACCTTTGTTGAGAGTAAATGTGCCGAGATTATCGGCGGCATCTCTGCCGATGATTGCAGCTTGAGCAAAAACGTAGTCGCTGTGCTCTTCTTTGATTCCGAGGAATTCCTGATAGAGAGCATTTTTGTTGCGGAGCTGCTCAAGCTCAACAAGCTGCTCGGTGAGAGTATCAACCTGTTTTTTAAGCACGTCAACCTCTTTTGAGAGAGTCGATGAGGATTTGAATGATATGGGAAGCTTTGAAAATTCAGCCGCAACATAGGACGAAAGCCTTGAAACAGGACCGAAAACAAAGCTTGTTACGCTCGTCAGAGGCGACGAACCGCTCCTTGAAACAACAGCAAAAACCGAGCCTGCAAGAAGCGCCGCGGCAACAACCGCAAATATTTTAAATGCCGTGCTTTTCAAAAAGCGGATCATCGAATAACTCCATTCACTTTAGATATATTTTTTGTTGCCTGTGATATTGAGAGTGTCGTTTTCAAGGCAGATGCCCGTGCCGTCTGCAACGCAGTCAAGAGGATTGGTTGCAATGTGAACGGGGATTTTTGTTTCTGTGGAGATAAGCTTGTCAAGACCTCTGAGAAGAGCGCCGCCGCCTGTGAGCATAATGCCGTGGTCGATAATATCTGCAGCAAGCTCGGGAGGAGTCTTTTCAAGAGTGGATTTGACTGAATCAACAATCTGCGAAACGGGGTCAGCAAGAGCTTCGCGGATTTCTTCGCTTGTTATGTCAACATTCTTGGGAAGACCGTCCATAAGGTTTCTGCCCTTGATGTTGATTGTGCCTTCGCCTTCGTAGGGATAAGCCGAGCCGATTTTGATTTTGATATCTTCGGCTGTTCTTTCACCGATAAGAAGGTTATATTTTTTCTTGATATAGGAAATGATAGCTTCGTCGAAGTTATCGCCTGCAACTCTTGCGGAGTTAGCAGTAACAACGTCGCCCAGCGAAATAACGGCAACCTCTGCTGTGCCGCCGCCGATATCAACAACCATACTGCCGGTTGCTTCGCTGACGGGGAGACCTGCGCCGATAGCCGCAGCCATGGGCTCCTCGATAAGGCTTACATATTTTGCGCCTGCGCTCTTTGCGGCGTCATAAACAGCCTTTCTTTCAACCTCGGTAACGCCCGAGGGGATGCAGATGAGAACTCTGATTCTTGAGAAGGGAGTTCTCTTTGTTGTTCTTTTGATGAATGAGGCAATCATCTCTGCTGTAATTTCGAAATCAGCAATAACGCCGTCCTTGAGGGGGCGAACCGCAGTGATTGAACCGGGAGTTCTGCCTATCATTTCTTTAGCCTCTGTGCCGACTGCGACAACTCTGGGAGGGTTGCTCTTCTGGTCAACGGCAACAACGGAAGGCTCGCGGATAACAATGCCCTTACCCTTAACAAAAACGAGGGTGTTGGCAGTACCTAAATCTATACCGATATCTTGTGTAAAAAGCATTTTTTTGTCTCCTTATAAGGTGAATGTAGTAATCAGCGAATAAATTCGATTGTGCCGAGGATGTTGAGAATTTCGGGAATGGTAGCCGAAATATCAGTGTTTGAGTTGAGCATACAGGAGTAAACATCGCCTAAGTGCTCAAAAATGATGTAGCAAAGGTAAACCTGAGCACCGTTTGCATCGGGAACGAATACTGAGAAGAATGATGCATCGGTATCGCCAACCTTAACGCCCTTTGTTTCGGTAACAACATTTTCAAAAGTTGAAGCGGTTCTTGTGATTATGGTTGAACGCTCCTGTGTAACGTCAGCAAGAGATTTGTCATCGATAACAGAGATGGTAAGAACATCTGCGCTGCCCTCTCTCTGAAGAACAAGGTTTTCAAAGCTTACGCTGTTTGACCAGCCGCTCGGAATTTTGATTGAATATTCGGGCATTTCAATTGTGTCGCCGATAACGAGAGCATGGTCAATGGCGATGGGATTGGTTGCGTATTCGCCGTTTTCGCCCTTTACATTTCTGCCGTGTTCATCGGTAACGAGTACGATGAGGTTGCCTGCTTCGTCTCTTTTGAGACCGCCGTCAGCTTCAGTAACAGCTGCGAATTCCTTGCCGCCGAGTTCAGTAACAAGAGTGCCGTCTTTAATTGAAGGCTTGCAGGCTGCAAAGCAAGTGAGGATGAGAACGAATGTGAGAATGAGTGCAAAATATTTTTTCATAGAGAACTGTCCTTTCGTGAATACGTTATCAGCCGTTGAGAGCTGCGAACGCTTTTTTATTATTTTTATAAAGAGTCTTATAAACCTCATAGTTACGGTCATAAACTTCTTTATTCTTTTCGTTGGGAATGAAGGTTTTCTTTGCGGGGATGAGTCGCTTTGCGTGAGAAACATCATCAATAACTCCGAGACCGACTGCCATAATAACTGCCGCACCGACTGCGCCAACGTTCTGAGGACTGTCAACGGTTTCAACGGTTCTGCCTGTAACATCGGCAAGAATCTGGCAGGTAACATCGGAGAGTGCGCCGCCGCCGACAAAGCGGACAACGCTTGAAGTTCTGACTTTTTTATCCTGAGTTTCGAGGAACCAGCGCATATGCATGCATACGCCCTCGAGAACGGAGCGGATAAGCTCGGTTTTGCCTGTGTCGAGGCTCATATTGAAGAACATTCCCCTTGCGTTGGGGTCTTCAAACGGACAGCGGTTGCCGTGAAGCCAGGGAGTGAAGATAACTCCTCCGCTGCCTGCGGGGATTTCGTCAACAACCTTTGAAAGGTAGTCATAAAGGCTTGTGTAAACGGTTTCGGTGGACTGAACAACGTCGGTCTTTTCGAGGAAAATGCCTATTTCGTCAAGTGCGAGGTGGTCCTTTACCCACTCAAGGCACTTACCTGCGGTTTCAAGCTCCGCAAAGTAGTTGAAGCTGTCTTTCTGTGCGCCGATGATGGCGGCAATCATTGCCGCGGTATCAACAACGTTCTTTTCGCAGACTGTCGAAACCCAACCCGATGTGCCGTTATAGATGTGTGTTTCGCCAAGCTCAACGCTGCCCGCACCGACGCCGATGAGCGATGCATCACCGCCGCCGCCGAAAACAGCTGTGCCGGGTGCAAGTCCAAGCTCTGCCGCCGCTTTTGCGGTCAGACCGCCGACCTTGTCTGTGGATTCAACGATTTCTGCGAGATGGTCGGGATTAACGCCGAGAAGCTTGCAGATGGTTTTGCTCCATCCCTCGTGACCCTTGCGGATATCATAAAGAAGAGTTCCGAAAGCGGAGTCTCTTGTCATTGTAAAGCGGTCGGTCATTCGGCTGATAAGATAGTCCTTGACGTCGAGCCACTTATGTACTCTTTTGAAGTTTTCGGGTTCATTTTCTTTGACCCAATTGTATTTCCATACGGGGTCTTTAACGCTCAGTGCCGCCGCACCCGTGATGATGAGCGAGGGAATAAGCTTGAAAACGTTTGCGCCAGCAACCTGAATTCCGTTTGCGATGCCTTCCTTAATCTGCTTCTTTGCACGCTGGTCCATATAGCTGAATGCTCTGTGGACGGGTTTGCCGTCTTTATCAACAAGCACAAGACCCTGCATCTGCGAGCAGAAGGAAATGCCTTCAACCTGCTCGGGTTTTATATCGCATTTTTCAAACACGGTTTTTGTTGTTGAGCAGAGGGCAGCCCACCATTCGTCGGGGTCCTGCTCTGCGCCGCCGTCGGGCAGGATATAGAGCTTATAGCCTTCCATAGCCGCGCTGATGAGGTTGATTTCATCGCCGATTGAGAAAAGGCAGGTTTTGACACCCGTTGTTCCTATATCGTAGGAAATAACATATTTTTTTGCCATGATTTCCCTCCTGAATCGAGATGCAAAGCATCAATTTAATTATATATTTCTTGAAATAAAAAAAATTAACGGAATTTGAAGAAAAGGTAAACTTTTAAGTGCAGAGTTCAGAGTGCAGAACGCAGAACGAAGGAATAAGGGTCTGCGATGCTTATTACACCCGAGATTTTACATTTTAAAAAGACTCCCCGACCATAACTATCCTATTATAACACTATTATTATAATTACTTTGAATGCAAATTACAAGTGTTATTTATAATTTTATTACATTAAATAAAGTCATACTTTAATTAACAGCAACACATAAGTCTGAAATACAATATCTCATGCACAGTCGGACATTTTTCTCTTTGCCATACGCCCGTATGCCTGCATCGAAGAAATGCCCGACTGTACGCAATCTATTGTATTTCAGATGCGAAGCAGTTTTGAAAGTGCAGATTTTCGTTACAGCAAGGCGAAAATCTGCAGAAATACGAGGCTATTTCAAAGATTTTTAACGAAGCTGTGGCGGAAATATACCTTTCAAAACCTTATGGCTTGTTGTTAATTAAAGTATAATTCCTCTTGCCAAAGCTTTAACGGTGTGATATATTAAAGTTATACTCATTAAGGAGGAATAACAATGCCTAAAATTACATTTATGGGTGCGGGCAGCACCGTTTTCGTCAGAAACGTTATCGGTGACTGTATGTGCACTCCTGCTCTTCGTGACAGCACAATTGCCCTTTATGATATCGATGAGGAAAGACTTGAGGACAGCTTTATTATCCTCAGCGCACTCAACAACAACATCAACGAAGGCAGAGCAAAGATTGAGAAATACTGTGGTGTTGAAAACAGAAAGGATGCTCTCAGAGATGCAACCTTCGTTGTCAATGCGATTCAGGTCGGTCTTTATGACCCCTGCACAATCATCGACTTTGAAGTGCCTAAAAAGTACGGTCTGCGCCAGACCATCGCCGACACTCTCGGCATCGGCGGCATCATGAGAGGTCTGAGAACTATCCCAGTGCTCAAGGATTTTGCTGACGATATGGAAGAAGTATGCCCCGATGCATGGTTCCTCAACTACACAAATCCCATGGCAATCCTCACGGGTTATATGCAGAGATACACAAAAATCAAAACTATCGGTCTTTGCCACAGCGTTCAGAGCTGCTCGAGAGACCTTCTCAAGAGCCTTGGCATGGAAGATAAGCTTGAGGGCAGAAAAGAGCTTATCGCGGGCATCAACCATATGGGTTGGCTGCTTGAACTTCAGGATAAAGACGGCAACGACCTCTATCCCGAAATCCGCAAGAGAGCCGCAGAGAAGAACGCAAACGAAAAGCACAGCGATATGGTAAGATTCGAGTACATAAAGAATTTCGGCTACTACTGCACCGAATCCAGTGAGCATAACTCGGAATACAACTGCTTCTACATCAAGTCGAAGTATCCCGAGCTTATCGAGAGATACAACATTCCTCTTGACGAGTATCCCCGCCGTTGCATCAATCAGATTGCAGGCTGGAAAGCAGAAAAAGAGAGAATTCTCGATAACGGACAGATTACCCACGAGCGCTCGGGCGAATACGCATCATATATTATGGAAGCACTTGTTACCGGCGGACCTTACAAAATCGGCGGCAACGTGCTGAACACAGGTCTTATTGACAATCTTCCTGCAGACGCCTGCGTAGAAGTGCCCTGCCTTATCGACGGCAACGGAATTCATCCCTGCCACGTCGGCAAGCTTCCCGTTCAGCTTGCGGCAATGAATATGACCAACATCAACGCTCAGCTTCTCACAATCAACGCCGCTCTCACAAAGAAGAGAGAAGATATCTACATGGCTGCAATGCTTGAGCCTCACACCGCCGCCGAGCTTTCGATTGACGAAATCAAGGCTATGGTTGATGAGCTTATCGAAGCTCACGGCGAATTTATGAAAGACTATCAGTAAGTGCAGAATTCAGAGCGCAGAACGCAGAGTGAATTGCGTTAATTATTAAAATAACCCGCCGTTCCGAAACGGAACGGCGGGTTGATTTTTTAGTTGATTTTTGCGGGAGCGGTTCTGTGCTTTCTGTTCTTTTCGTGGGGCTTGGGTTCGATGTTGCCCGCTCTTGTGAGGGCAATTTTTGTGAGCATCGGGCCGACAAGCTCGTAAACGAGAACGGAGAAAAGAACAATGTTTCTTATCATTTCGCCGACTTCACCAAGCTCCATTGCCGTAACGGACATTCCGAGAGCAACACCTGCCTGGGGAAGAAGGGTGATGCCGAGATATTTCGTTGTTTTCTTGTCGCATTTCATCAGCTTTGCGCTGCTGTATGTACCGACATACTTACCGATTGAACGGCTGATGATATATGCCGCGCCGATGCCGACGATTGCGATATCCGTGAATACGCTCAGCTCAAGCTCTGCGCCGCTGAGAACGAAGAAAAGCGCAAACAGAGGAACGGTCCACTTGTCAGTCTTATCCATAATTTCAGCCGAGAAGTCACAGACGTTGCAGAATATTGTGCCAAGCATCATGCATACGAGAAGTGCCGAGAAGCCGACGTGAACACCGCCGATTTCAAACTTAATCATTGAAAGCGCAACGGTGAAGATAACGCAGGTGACGGAGAGGCACAGACGCTTGCTGTTTGAGCTGAAGAATCTTTCGAAAATCGAAAAGAGAATGCCCATAATTGCGCCGAGTGCGAGCGAGCAGACTATTTCAATCAGCGGCTCGAGAATGATTGCCTTAACGTTGAATTCGCCGTGCTCAACAGCCTTTGCAACGCCGAATGAGATTGCGAAAATAACAAGACCGACAGCATCGTCGATAGCAACGATGGGGAGAAGCAAATCGGTCAGCTTACCCTTTGCTTTGTACTGACGGACAACCATCAGAGTTGCGGCGGGAGCGGTTGCGGCGGCAATTGCGCCGAGGGTGATTGCCATTGAAAGCGGAAGCTTCTCTTCGCCGAGGATAAAGTGGAGTCCGATGAGAGCGGCATCAACAAGAAGCGTTGCGATGACTGCCTGAACGATACCGATGAAGGTTGCAGTACCGCCGACCTTTTTGAGCTGTGAAAGGCGGAATTCGTTACCGATTGCAAAAGCGATGAAGCCGAGTGCAACGTTGGAGATAATTTCGAATTCCTTAACATTTTCGTGAGAAACAAAGCCGAGACCTTCAATTCCGATTCTGCCGAGCACATAGGGGCCGACAAGGATACCCGCAACGAGATATGCGGTTACCGAGGGAAGACCGAGAGGCTTTGCAAGACGGGACATAATCAGACCCGCACCGAGTGCAATTGATATACAAAATAAAGTTTCCATATTACGCCTTCTTTTTGATAATGCAAAATGCAGAGTGCATAATTATCGTTCTGCGTTCTGCACTCTGAACTCTGCATTTAATTTTTACGTGCTTAACGGGCAACCTCGCGGTTACCCGTTAAAACAATGTTTATTTATAATACTCTACTGCTGATTCAAAGAGCTTGAGGTCGAATTCGCCGGGAACGTTTTTATAAAGTCCCGCACCTGTTCTTTCGGAGTGACCCATCTTGCCGAGTACACGTCCGTCGGGTGAAACGATGCCTTCGATTGCGAAATCGGAGTTGTTGGGGTTGAATGCGATGTCGTTGGTTGCGTTGCCGTCAAAGTCAACGTACTGGGTGATAATCTGACCGTTTGCGGCGAGCTTTTTGATGAGAGCTTCGTCAGCAATGAATCTGCCTTCGCCGTGTGAGATGGGAACGGTGTAGATTTCGCCCTGCTTTGCCTTTGAAAGCCAGGGAGAGTTATTCGAAACAAGCTTTGTGCGCACAAGCTTTGACTGATGTCTGCCGATGGTGTTGTAAGTGAGGGTCGGGCAGGTTTCGTCGGTGTCGATAATCTTGCCGTAGGGAACAAGACCGAGCTTGATGAGAGCCTGGAAGCCGTTGCAGATACCGAGCATAAGACCGTCACGCTTTTCAAGAAGCTCTGTTACAGCCTGCTT
>JAZNHM010000171.1:0-2933 GCA_045576955.1 Acutalibacteraceae bacterium
ACGTGCAGGCAGAGGTATGCGTGCCGGCTTTGAAGGCGGTCAGATGCCCCTTCAGAGAAGAATCCCCAAGAGAGGATTCAACAACATCTTTGCAACAGAGATGGCAATAACAAATATTGCTACTCTTGATAAGTATTTCGACGACGGTGCAACCGTTACAATCGACGCTCTTATCGAGAAAGGCATTATTAAGAAGACTTTGGACGGCGTAAAGATTTTGGGTAATGGCGAAATTTCGAAGAAGCTCACCGTTCAGGCAAATGCTTTTTCAGATAGCGCAAAATCAAAGATCGAAGCTGCCGGAGGAAAGGCAGAGGTGATCTAACGTGCTTCAGACAATCGTTAACGCATGGAAAATCGCAGACCTTCGTAAAAAGATGATCTACACAGCATTGATCATCCTTGTTTTCAGAATCGGTTCAGCAATCCCTGTACCTTTCACTGACATTGGTGAAGCCGGTATCATCGGCGACCCCAATGCAGGCACATTCATGAACTATCTTGCTATGATGACCGGTGATGCATTCACATACGGAACAATTTTCGCTATGTCAATCACACCTTACATCAACAGCTCGATTATTATGCAGCTGCTCGCAGTTGCTATTCCCGCCCTTGAAAGACTTCAGAAGGAAGGCGAGGAAGGCCGCAAGAAGATTGCTTCCATCACTCGTTTCGTAACTATCGCTCTCGGTCTTCTCCAGAGTACAGCTTACTACTTCTACCTTCGTAGCCAGGGTTACCTTGTTAAGGATGCATCAGGTGCAGACTTCACAGGTTTCGCTGCAGTCTTCCAGGCAATCGTTATCATTCTCTGCTTCACAGCCGGTACAGCCCTTATTATGTGGCTCGGCGAGAGAATTAACGAAAAGGGCATCGGAAACGGTATTTCAATGATTCTTTTTGCAGGTATTGTTTCCAGAATCCCCACTCTTATCACAACACTCTTCGGACCCGAAAACGGTTACATCCGCCTTGGCGGTCCGTACTACTTCCTTTCTCCTTTCGTAGCAGTCTGCCTCATCCTTATGATTGCATTCATCGTTTGGATGGACAACGCTGAAAGAAGAATTCCCGTGCAGTATGCAAAGAGAGTTGTCGGCAGAAAGATGTACGGCGGCCAGAGCACACATATTCCCATCAAGGTTAATATGTCAGGTGTTATGCCCGTTATCTTCGCTTCATCAATTCTCTCACTTCCCCCCACAATCGAGATGTTCGTTTCATCAAAGATTAAGGAAGGCGGTTTCTGGGACGGATTTTTCGGAATCTTCGCTTATGACCACTGGGCATACAGCATCATTTACTTTATCTTCATCATTGCTTTCGCATATTTCTATGCAAGCATTCAGTACAACCCCATCGAAATGTCAAAGAATATCCGTGATAACGGCGGTTCAATCCCCGGCATTCGTCCCGGCGAACCCACCTCAAGATATATCGCGAAGATTCTCAGCAGAATGACACTTCTTGGTGCTCTGCTTCTGAGCGTTGTTGCTCTCTTCCCGATTCTCTTCTCACAGATTTCTTCCTTCTTCCTCAATATGTGGAGCGAAGGTGCAACAATGAATGTTTCGCTCGGCGGTACATCAATCATCATTCTTGTAGGTGTTGCTCTTGAAACAGTTAAGCAGCTCGAAAGCCAGATGATGATGAGACATTACAAGGGCTTCCTTGATTAATGTTTTTCGGTAAGCTGCGGCTTACAATTTACGGAGGATTAGCATGATAGTGCTCAAAACAACAAGAGAACTCAGCCTTATGAAAGAGGCGTGCGTTATCGCTGCAGGAGCATTAAAGGCAGCAGGTGAGGCGGTTGAGCCGGGAGTTTCCACGGATGAAATCAATCGCATTGCCCACAACTTCATAGTGAAGAACGGTGCAATACCGACTTTCAAGGGTTATAACGGATATCCTGCTGCTACATGCATTTCCATAAACGATGAGGTCATCCACGGCATTCCCAGCAAGAAGCGCATAATCAAAGCGGGCGATATCGTCAGCATTGATGTAGGCGCGACCTTAAACGGCTATGTCGGTGATAATGCCGCTACTTTTGCGGCGGGGGATATCTCTCCCGAAGCTCAGCGGCTGTGCGACGCAACCCGTGAGAGCCTTTACGAAGGTATCAAGGCGGCTGTCGCAGGCGGCAGAATCGGCGATATCGGCTCAACAATCCAAAGGTATTGCGAGGAAAGAGGCTTTTCGGTTGTCCGCGAATTTACCGGACACGGTGTCGGAAAGCAAATGCACGAAGACCCCAGCGTACCGAATTTCGGCACACCCGGTCGCGGTGTGCGTCTGCTCCCCGGTATGACTATTGCGATTGAACCAATGATCAATATGGGCGGTGCAGGCATCAGGCAGTTGCCTGACGGTTGGACTATCAAGACAAGGGACGGTTCACTTTCAGCTCATTTCGAGCATACAATTGCGATTACTGCAAACGGTCCCGTAATCCTTACCAAAATATAAGGTGGGGCTTATGGAAAAGGGAACGGTTGTAAAATCGCTGGCAGGCAGAGATAAGGGCAGGCTTCTTGCAGTAATGCAGAGCGAAAACGGCTCGGTTCTTGTCTGCGACGGAAAAGAACGTCCGATTGACAGACCAAAAAGCAAAAATATTCGGCATATCGAGTGCGTCGGTTTATCCGTAACGGAAAACGATATGAGAACAAACAAAGCTCTGAAAAAAGCACTCAGACAGTTTATGCAGGATTAACGGCAACAACTTAGGAGGTTATTATGTCTAAGCAGGATATGATCGAGATTGAAGGTACGGTAGTAGAATCATTGCCCAACGCAACATTTCAGGTTGAGTTGGAAAACGGACACAGAATATTGGCTCACATCTCCGGAAAGCTCAGAATGAACTACATTAAGATCCTTCCCGGCGATAAAGTGACGGTCGAGATGTCGCCATACGATCTCAC
>JAZNHM010000172.1:0-2849 GCA_045576955.1 Acutalibacteraceae bacterium
CGCTTGGCCTCCGACTTTAATTGCCGAAGACGAATATTGCAAATCCGTTTCACAAAGCTACGCTAAAGCAGCAATCCTTGCAGAAGAAGTAGGCTTTGACGGTATCGATGTCAAATGCTGCCATGGATATTTATTCAATGAATTTCTCAGTGCAAAAAACCGTAAAGGTCTTTACGGCGGCAGTCTTGAAAATAGAACAAGGTTGTATTTTGATTGCATCGACAGTGTAAAAAGTGTTGTAAATAAAACTTTTGTCACCACAAGGCTGAATGCCTGCGACTGCTTCCCCTATCCCTTCGGATTCGGTGTTGACAGTCAAAACAACATTGAGCTTTCAGAAACAAAAATCATAATAAATCAGCTTGCCGAAAAAGGCATAGAAATGATTAATCTGACTCTCGGAAACCCCTATCTGATTCCGCATATCAACCGTCCGTGCATCAATGCACCCGAGGACGGAAAAATCGGCATTGAAAGAATTCGAAATATCACAAAAGAAATTAAAACAGCATTCCCTGATATTAAATTAGTTATGTCCGGATTAAGCTTCGAGGGAGAAAACGCACTCGAGTATTCTGAAAAAATCATCAAAGACGGTGTTGCGGATTTTACGGGATTCGGGAGAATGGCATTTGCATATCCCGATTTCTATAAAGATTATTGCAAAAATGGCAGACTCGAAAAAAGCAAGGTATGTCTGAAATGCAGTAAATGTTCTCAGCTTATGAGAAATGCAACTGTTGCGGGATGCCCCGTAAGAGACAGCGAAATCTATATGCCCTATTATCAAAAATATGTTCTCAAAAAGTGAGGTAGCGAAAAATGGTTGCAGTTGTAACTGGCGGAAGCCGAGGCATCGGTCTCGGAATAACAGAAATTTTGCTAAAAAACGAATTTGATGTTGTTGTATCCTCAAGAAATGAAAGTGAACAAATCAAAAAACTCATTAAAATTTATCCCGATAAAATCAGCTTTGTTTCAGCTGATATTTCAAAATCGGAAGATGTTGAAAACCTTGCTATGTTTGTTGAAAAAAAATACGGTACAGTCGATTTACTTGTAAATAATGCAGGTGTCGCACCAAAAGAACGCAAAGACATTCTTGAAATATCCCCGGATGATTTTGATGATGTTGCAAATATAAACCTTAAAGGTACGTTTTTTGTAACACAGAAATTTGCATCCCTTTTGATAAAAAACAAGCAATCAAGAATAGTCAACATTTCGTCAATGTCGGCATACACCGCATCGGTAAACAGAGGAGAATACTGTATTTCAAAAGCTGGAATTTCAATGATAACAAAGCTTTTTGCTTCAAGACTTGCCGAATACGGAGTAAGTGTTATTGAAATAAGACCAGGTATAATTGAAACAGATATGACGGCAAAAGTTAAGGAAAAATATGAAAAACTTATCGGTGACGGAATAACACCGATAAAAAGAATGGGGCAACCCGAAGATATTGCAAAATGTGTTCTTTCGGTTGCTCAAGGCAATTTTGATTTTTGCACCGGCACGGTCATTGACTGCGACGGCGGATTTAATGTGAGAAGCTTATGAGAAAAATTTATGATGCCATAGTTATCGGCACCGGGGCAGCAGGTTACAGCGCCGCAGACTGGCTCTTCAAAGAAGGTATAACAAATATTGCCGTTATTTCGGAAAACAGACTTTCGGGCACCTCGAGAAACACCGGCAGCGACAAACAAACTTATTACAAAATTTCAATGGACGGCAAATCCGAAGACAGTCCGTACAGAATGGCTGAGGATATTTGTTCACTCGGATGTTGTGACGGTGAAAAAGCATATAAGCAGGCACTCAACAGTGCAAAATGTTTTCTCCGCCTCTGCGATTACGGAATGAAATTCCCTAAAAACGAATTCGGCGGATATCCCGGATACAAAACAGACCACGACAACACATCGAGAGCAACATCCGTCGGTCCGTTAACATCAAAAATGATGACAAACGTTCTTGAAAAGCAGGTTCTTGAAATTAACAAGACTCCCCTGCTTGATAACAGACAAGTCATAAAAATTATATCCTATAAAAAGCGCGTTTTCGGCGTAATTGTACTTAACAAAGAAACAAATCTACATGAAACAATCGTCGCAAAAAATGTAATTGCGGCAACGGGAGCACCTGCCTGCATTTACAAAAACTCGGTTTTTCCCGACTCTCAGCATGGTATGACGGGAATTCTCGCAAAAGCAGGTGTAAAGCTATGCAACTTTACACAATGGCAGTACGGATTAGCTTCAACGGACTTCCGATGGAATGTGTCAGGAAGCTTTATGCAGGTCATTCCGAGGTTTGTCAGCATTGATGAAAACGGCAATGAAAAAGAATTCCTGAACAGCCATTTCAAAAGCGACGAAGAAACATACAACAATGTGTTCCTGAAAGGGTATCAATGGCCCTTCAGTTATGACAGAATCCTTTATTCTTCAAGGGTTGACGTCGCTGTTCATGAGGAAATCAAAGCAGGCAGAAATGTTTATCTTGACTTCACCGAAAACCCCAAAAATTTTGATTTTGATGCTCTTTCTGACGAAGCAAAAACATATCTTTTGACCAACGGAGCGACGGCAGAAACGCCAATTGAACGCCTCAGAATTCTTAATCCGAAAGCTATTGATGTTTACGCACGTCAAGGTATTGACCTTTACGCGCAAAAACTTAAAATCGCGGTCTGTGCTCAACATAACAACGGCGGAATTCACACCGACAGCAACTACAAAACGTGTATCGACGGCCTATACGTTATCGGCGAAGCTGCAGGCTCATTCGGCTTGACCAAGTCGGAGGCCAAGCGGTCTTAGGAAGACAAGGCACTTCCACAACTC
>JAZNHM010000173.1:0-7693 GCA_045576955.1 Acutalibacteraceae bacterium
GGCTGCAAGATATGCGGGCATCGAAATCCCCACTCTCTGCTACCTTAAGGAAATGAACGAAATCGGCGCTTGCCGTATGTGTATGGTTGAAGTTAAGGGTGCTCGTTCACTCGTTGCATCCTGCGTATTCCCCGTGAACGAGGGTATGGAAGTTTTCACCAACACAGAAAAGGTAAGAAAGAGCCGCAAGACAAATCTTGAGCTCGTTCTTTCAACTCACAGAAAAGAATGTCTCTCCTGTGTAAGAAGCGGCAACTGCGAGCTTCAGAAGCTTTGCAAGGATTACGGCGTTGAAGACGAAAAAGTTTTCGAAGGCGTATATCCCGAAGCACAGTATGACGATTCAGCTGCACATATGATCAGAGATAACAGCAAGTGCGTTCTTTGCCGCCGCTGTGTTGCAGCTTGCGACAATCAGGCAATCAGCGTTATCGGTGCAAGCGCAAGAGGCTTTGATACTCATATCGGCTCACCCTTTGAGCTTCCCCTCAACGATTTCTCATGCGTATCCTGCGGTCAGTGTATCGTTCATTGCCCCGTTGGCGCACTCTATGAGAAAGACGATACCGCAAAGGTATTTGCTGCTATTGCAGACCCCGAGAAGTTTGTTGTTGTTAACACAGCGCCCTCAATCAGAGTTACTCTCGGTGAATGCTTCGGCAACGCAATCGGCACAAACGTAACAGGTAAGATGGTTGCTGCTCTCCGCAGACTCGGCTTTGATAAGGTGTTCGATACCGACTTCTCAGCTGACCTTACCATTATGGAAGAAGCAACAGAGCTTCTTGACAGAATCAACAACGGCGGCGTTCTGCCCCTTATCACATCCTGCTCACCCGGTTGGGTTAAGTACTGCGAGCATTACTTCCCCGAGCAGATCGATCACCTTTCAAGCTGCAAGTCACCTCAGCAGATGTTCGGCGCAGTTATCAAGACATGGTATGCTAAGAAGATGAACCTTGATCCCAAGGATATCGTTGTTGTAAGCATTATGCCCTGTACTGCAAAGAAGTTTGAAGCTGGCAGAGCAGACCAGGCTGCAAGCGGATACGCAGATGTTGACTATGCTCTTACAACACGTGAGCTCGGCAGAATGATCGAAACAGCAGGCATCAACTTCAACCTTCTTCCTGACGAAGCATTTGACAATCCTCTCGGCGAGGGTTCAGGCGCAGGCGTTATCTTTGGTGCAACAGGCGGCGTTATGGAAGCTGCTCTCAGAACTGCATACGAAGTTCTCACCGGCGAAGAGCTTGAGAAGCTTGAGTTCAACGAAGTCAGAGGCACAGAAGGCATCAAGGAAGCAACCTACACCATCGCAGGCAAGGAAATCAAAGTCTGCGCTGCAAGCGGCCTCAAGAACGCTCAGGCAGTTATGGAAAAGGTTAAGGCAGGCACAGCTGATTATCAGTTCATCGAAATCATGGCTTGCCCCGGTGGCTGCGTAAACGGCGGCGGTCAGCCCGTACGGCCTGCAAGCGTACACAACTTTGTTGACCTTAAGGGTATCAGAGGCAAGGCTCTCTATGAAGCAGATGCTAACCTTCCCGTAAGAAAGTCACACGAAAACGAAGCTGTTAAGGCAGTTTATGCTGAGTACTTCGAGAAACCCGGCAGCCATGTTGCTCACGAGGTTCTTCATACTCACTACGTTAAGAGAGGCAAGTACAGCAAATAAGTTGTAAATAAAACGGTAAGCAGAGATTCTGCTTACCGTTTTTGCTTTACATTATTTAAAGTGTTATTAAAAACATTGACATAATTTTAAAAAAGTGGTATTATGACATATGAACTGTGCAATGCACAAATTATTTTTATCGAAAGGAACAATCCAAATGAAGAAGTTCACATCAATTGTACTTGCTCTTATCATTGCTCTTTCAGTAGCAACAGTAGCATTTGCAGCAACACCTGTTTACACTTGCACCGAATGCGGCGCAATCATCGAAGGCGAAAAGGCTTACAATGACCATCTCGAAAAGACTTGCCCCGTAGTTGGTAAAGAAGGCAAGGTTAAGGCATGCCCCAACCCCGGTTGCGGCGCTGAGTTCTACAGCCAGACAGAGTATGACAGACATCTCGGCATCTGCCCCAAGACTCCCGAACCCACAATTGCTGACAAGGTTTCAGATTTCATCGCAGGCATCGACTTCGGTGAAGTTGTAGGTAAGGTTGCAGATTTCCTTGGCGGTCTCGATATCGCAGGCCTTGTTGAAAAGGTGATTGGCTTCATCAGCGACGCTGTTGGCAAGATCGAATTTTAATCAAACAGAGCAGTCCTTAGGGATTGCTCTTTTTTTGCGCATAAATCATTTTGCCGATTTCTCCTGTTATTAACGGCACAAGCGAAAGGCCTGCAACGATTGCCCACTGAGTTGCATTAAGGGGAACGGTGCCGAAGATATCCGCAAGAGGCGAAATTATAACAACTGCCGCCTGAACGAGAGTACATACCGCAACTGCAATGTTCATCATTTTGTTGCTGAAAAAACCTGCTTTATAGAGCGGCGACGAAGAGCGGGTGTTGACCGCGTGAATAATTTCGCAGAAACTGAGGGTGCAGAATGCCATTGTTCTGCCAAGAGATATTCCGTTTTCCGCACTGAAAGAAAGACTGCCGATAAGATAGGCAAGGATAGTCAGTGTGCCGACAAGCATACCCTCAAGTGAAATATCAACCCACAGACCGTCGGAGAAGAACCCTTTTTTGGGTGATATCGGCGGTCTTTTCATTATGTCTTTTTCGGTTTTTTCCGTGCCAAGAGCCATTGCAGGCAGGGAATCTGTGACGAGATTTACCCAAAGAAGTTGAATCGGAATCAGCGGCGGCGCAAGACCGAGAAGCGATGCAGCAAAAACCGCAAGGATTTCACCGATGTTTGTGCCGAGCAGAAAATGCACGGCTTTTTTTATGTTATCAAATATTCCTCTGCCTTGTTCAACTGCCTTTACTATGGTTGCAAAATTGTCATCGGTCAGTATCATATCCGCCGCATTTTTTGCAACATCTGTGCCTCCTTTGCCCATTGCACAGCCGATATCCGCCGCTTTAAGTGCGGGCGCATCGTTAACTCCGTCGCCCGTCATTGCCACAATTTCGCCCATAGCACGGAACGCCTTGACAATTCTGACCTTGTGTTCGGGGCTGACACGGGCAAAAACTCTGCAATTGCCGATGATTTCTGTAAGCTTTTCATCGCTCATCAGGTCAAGCTCGTTGCCTGTAACCGCCCTCAATCCGTCTTCAAGAATTCCGAGTTTTTTTGCAACGGCACAGGCGGTGACTATGTGGTCGCCCGTAATCATAACGGGGATAATTCCCGCCTTTTTGCATACCGCAACCGCCCTTGCCGCTTCGGGTCTGGGAGGATCGGTCATTCCGATAAGACCTGCAAAAACAAGAGAATTTTCACCGTTATCCGATGCACCCGAAGAAACTCTGTAAGCAACGGCGATAACCCTGAGTGCATCCTGTGCCATCTGTTCGTTCAGGCGAAGAATTCTTTTTTTTATTCCCTCGGTCATTGAAACGGAGTTCCCGTTGACAAGCACGTATCTGCACAGAGGAAGAATAACATCGGGTGCACCCTTTGCGGTAAGTCTGAATCCGCCTTTGAATGAATTGACTGTTGACATCATCTTGCGTTCGCTCGAAAACGGATTTTCATATACTCTCGGATAATCTTTTTCAAAAGAGAAAGTTTTTTCACCCGACTCGTATGCGGCGGAAAGAATTGCTGTTTCGGTGGGATCACCGCTGAAGGTGACGGTTTTTCCCTTGTGGGTAATCCTCGAATTATTACAAAGCACACCCATAAGCAGAATATTTCTTCCTTCTTCGCTTGTATGATTTATTTCTCCTAAAGAATCGCAGATTCGGGTGACGGTCATTTTGTTCTGTGTGAGCGTACCCGTTTTATCGGAGCAGATTACCGTTGCCGCGCCGAGAGTTTCAACAGCGGGGAGGTGGCGGATAATGGCGTTGCTTTTTGCCATGCGCTGAACACCCATTGACAGCACTATTGTTACGATTGCGGGCAAACCCTCGGGAATTGCAGCAACCGCAAGGCTGACAGAGAGCATAAATGACGGAAGAATGCCTGTTTTTCTTATAATCCCGAGAATAAAGACAAAGGCACAAATCACGAGTGCACCGATGCCGAGTGCTTTGCCGATTTTGCCGAGTCGTTGCTGAAGCGGTGTCTGCGGCGAATCTTCGCTTGCAAGCAGATGTGCAATTTTACCGACCTCGGTTGCCATTCCCGTTTCGGTAACAATCGCTTTGCAGTTGCCTGCAATGACCGTTGTTGATGAAAAAATCATATTTTTTCGCTCTGCAAGAGGGCAGGTTTCGGAGCATATTACCTCAGCTTGTTTTTCACAAGGCTCAGATTCACCCGTCAGCGCACTTTCCTGAACTTTAAGCGCGTTTGATTCGATGAGCCGTGCATCGGCAGGTACCATATCGCCGCTTTCAAGCAATATAATGTCACCCGGAACAAGCTGAGATGCAGATAATTTCTTTGTTTTTCCCGAACGGATAACAGTTGCTGTCGGTGCAGACATTTTTTTGAGTGCTTCGATTGCTTTTTCCGCTCTCTGCTCCTGAAAAACTCCGATAGCGGCATTGAGAATAACAATTATCAGAATCACAATCGGTTCAACAAAATCACCGTTCCCTTCAATAAAGCCGGTCAGAAACGAGATTATGCAAGCTATGAAAAGAATAACCACGCAGAAATCTGCAAACTGGGCAAAAAATCTTCGGATAATCGATGCTTTTTTCTTTCCCTCCAGTTTGTTTTCACCGTGTTTTTCAAGCAGTTTACGTGCTGGAGAATCACCGAGTCCGCGAGCAATGTTGCTTTTAAGCTCATCTGCGGTCTGTAATGCAGATTTTGAATGCCAATGCATTTTTCTTCCTCCCCGAATGTCAAATTTCCGAATTACTGTTCATATATATTCACGCGGGGATAAAAAAATCCCCCGGACAACCGAAGTTGTTCGGAGGGATACTGATTAATTATTTTGTTTTCAGCTTTTCAAGACAGCTTGCGCAAATAAACTTTCCTTCAAATTCGTGAAGTTCAGATTCTGCTTTGCAGAAAATACAGTCGCTCACGGCTTTTTTGACGATGATCTGCTTTCCGTCTGAGAACAGTTCGACTGCACTTCCTTGCTCAACAAGTCCGAGTTCTTTACGGATTTGCATGGGAATAACAATTCTGCCCACGCTGTCGATTTCACGAATAAATCCTGCAAACATTCATTTACCTCCATATTGGGGTGGTCCCCGTTAAACTTTACTTATTTATACCATATTTTGACAATTTTGTCAACAAAAAAAGGAAATTTTTGTAAATTTCTAAATCAGATAAACCGAATTTGATAAAAAGAGGGGAAAAGAGCAATGATAAATTATATTTGGGCGGGAATGGTTATTTTTTCAGTTATATCCGCTTTTTTTGGCGGTACAACCGATGCATTGACCTCAGCAATCATTTCAAGCGCCTCAGATGCGGTTTCGCTGTGTATTCGTCTGGGAGGCACAATATGTCTGTGGGGCGGGCTTATGGAAATCGCGGAGCAGTCGGGTCTTACGGGGGTGGTGTGCAGAATGCTGTCACCGTTTCTGAAATTCATTTTTCCAAATTTGGATATGAAAGGCAAAACAGCAAAAGCAATCTCCATGAATGTTACTGCGAATCTGCTCGGTCTTGGCAATGCGGCAACTCCGCTCGGACTTGAAGCGATGAGGAGACTTCAGCATGAAAACTCCTCAAAAGAAAGAGCAAGCGGGGATATGATTAAATTTGTTGTGATGAATTCCGCGGCATTTCATCTGATTCCCACTACGGTTGCGGCGATGCGTCAGGATTACGGAAGTAAGAATCCGTTTGATATTATGCCCGCATCGTGGATTTCCTCGGCTTGCGCGCTTGCGGTCGGACTTGTTTCAGCAACAATTTTAATCAGATTTTCGGAGGGGGTTAAATGGAAAAAATAACATCTTTTATTCTTCCGACAATAACAGCGGTTATTGTTGTTTTTGGTCTTGCAAAGGGGCTAAAGGTTTTTGACTGTTTTGTTGCAGGAGCGAAAAAAGGATTTGATTCCGCTGTGAAGCTGCTCGCACCACTGATGGGTCTTGTGGTTGGAGTTACAATGCTCAGACAATCGGGTGCACTCGGAGTCATAACAAAGATGCTTATACCGCTTGCAAATCTGACGGGTATTCCGGCGGATGTGCTTCCGCTTACGGTGCTCAGTCCGATTTCGGGTAGCGGTTCGCTGACGATGTTTGAGCAAATCCTGAAAAATTTCGGTCCCGATTCGCTTGAAGGCAGGATTGCATCGGTAATAATGGGGTCAACAGAAACAACTTTTTATGCCGTAACGGTTTACTACGGCTCCGTTGGAATAAAGAAAAGCGGATGCACCGTGCCTGCCGCACTTCTGGCGGATATGACAAGTTTCATTGTTTCGTCAATGACGGTTTGCTTTTTCGTAAATTAATATTATCATAATTTTTCTGTTGAAATTTTATAATATACGTGTTATATTGTCTGTGTATACGGCAGAAACCGTATTGTTTAAATAAATATAAGGCGGATATTGATATGATAGGAATTATTGATGTCGGTGGTGGTATGCGAGGTATTTATACGAGCGGACTTTTTGATTATCTTATGGATAAGGGTATATCGTTCAAGTATTACCTCGGTGTTTCCTCCGGAAGTGCAAACCTCATCGCATATGCGGCGGGTCAGCGCGGAAGAACTTACAGATTCTATACCCAAGATGCATTTGATAAAAGCTTTATGGGTTTAGGCGCATATTTCAAGACGGGAATGATAATGAATCTTGACAGGATTTTCGAAAATCCTCTTGAAGGTGACAATGCTCCGGACTATGATTCATTTATGAATGCCGATTTCAGATTCACCGCTGTTTCGACCCATATGAAAACTCTCAATCCCGCATATTTCACAAAAGATGAGCTTAAACCCGATGATTTTACTGCACTCAAAGCGGCGGCGGCAATGCCCGTTGCGTGCAGACATCCCGTTAAATATAAGGGTGAAAGTTATTTTGACGGAGGTCTTTCCGACCCCATTCCTTATCAGAAAGCTTTTGATGACGGCTGCGATAAGGTTATCGTTTGCATAACCAAACCCGAGCACGAAAGAAAAACCATTCTTCCGTGGTACATAGTCAAGCCTCTGCTCATCAAATATCCCAATGTTGCGGATTCGGTGCTTGACCTTCACACGAAATACAACGAGGGTATTGACGGCGCTCTTAAGCTTCAGGAAGAGGGGAAGGCGCTTGTTGTTGCTCCGCGCGAATGCTTTGGAATAAATACAATCACACGCGAGCTTGACGGACTTAACAAACTCTATCAGCTTGGATATGAGGACGGCAAAAAAATAGAAAAATTCCTCATCGAAAACGAACAGTATGCATAATAAAAAGCGGTTTGCATTTGATTGCAAGCCGCTTTTATGTTGTTTGCAACAAAGTTAACCCCTGGCTGTGCCAGGGGGATAAAAAAGCTTTTAGCGAGGGGAACCGTAGACAAGAAAAAAGCTCCTTGGTATAGTAGAAGTGGTTTGCCGACCACACAACTAAAATAACAAGGAGGTCTTTATCGTGAAAGAAAAAGACATAAATAGTTTAGAACATACCAGTT
>JAZNHM010000174.1:0-14512 GCA_045576955.1 Acutalibacteraceae bacterium
GAAAGACCTCTTGTGCCCCAGACCCAGCCGAGCTCCTTCATTTGTTCAATATCCTTTTCGGCAAAAAGCTTAAGGTTGGGATAAAGATTTTTAACATAATCTTTTCTGTCACAGTAATCAAGAAGCGCCTCTGCACCGAAAACATAAATCGTATTCCAGACAGGGGAGTTATCTATTCGTAAATTTACCGATGGAACAAGCACGGGCACCTGACCGTATTCTATAAAACAGTCGTTCATAATGTCGATAAAATTTGCCATATACTTGCTCATATCAAAGTTATACATCATAATCGGCAGGGCGCAGTTTGCATCGCCGAGCCAGCCGTTCTTTTCCCATACAGGGGTATCGGTTGGTTTGCCCTGAAAATTGCTCAGAAGAGTGCTGACCATTATTTTATGCATTCTGTTAAGCATTTCATCGGAGCATTCAAATTCGCCGATAATTTCAACATCGTTTGATGTTTTGTATATTGTTATATCGTCAGTTTCAAGTTTATCAAGATTTTCAATTTCTATGTATTTGAAGCCTTTATAGCTGAATTTCGGCTCGAATTCAAAAGGTTCACCGTTGCTGATAAAACAGTCGTGCTGAATATAGCCGTGAGGCCACCAGTTGCCGTCGCGTCCTTCACCTTTTCCGATTTTGGGAACGTGACCCTCGGCTGTAAGGCTTTCACCGTAGGTGATGCGTACTTCGGTATCTTTGGGTGCATCGATTCTGATTTTTGCCCAACCTGCCGTCATTTCGGGTGCGGTAACAATGTAGCTTCCGCTTTCGTGACGGGAGATTCTGTTTGCTTTGAATTCAGCAATTCTCCTTATCGGAGGCATATCCTGAAGTTTAAGCTTACCGGAAGGCGGACTTACTTCAACGGCATTTTTCCATTTGTATTCCGTGCGTCTTGCATCGTATGTTTCGCCAAGATAGATGCTGTTTGCAACTGTCGGTCCGTCAAGGGTAACAAGCCAGGTTTCGTTGGTTTCTATTCTTTCGCTTGTCCCGTCAGTGTATTCAATATCAATCTGTGCAATCAGCTTTGGTGCAGACCGCCAAGGTGCAACCTGCCAGTTCCAGATTGTTGTCTCTTCGTTGAAAAAGCTGTGGCCGAGCTCAACCGTTACGGTGTTTTCGTTGCAAAGCATTGAAGTGATGTCAAAAACGCGGTAAAGTACGGTTTTGCTGTATTGTGTATGTGCAGGGTTGAGCACACTGTCATCGGGTAGACTGCTGTTGATTTTAAGCTCGAACAAACCGAGACCGCATATGCTGATTTCTGCTTTTGAAATTTCTTTTTTTATGTTAAATTCTTTTTTGAAAATCGGAGCAAAACGGTCATCAACCGTCATTTCTGCTCCAATCCATTTTGCGCTCCAGTTGCACATAAAAACACCTCAAATGATTAATACATAGTTTTTGAAAGATAGAAGCAAACCCACAGTGCAATAACAAATGCCGATTCAGCGGGGATTGCAAGCTTAGTGTAAGGGCATTTCCATCCTTTGTCAACGCAGAGAAAGATTGTTCTTGTAACAAGAACAGTTGTTGCGAAGAAAAGTCCGCCGACAAGAGAATAAACAGGTGTTCCAAGGGCAATAGTAAGATAAAGAAGAAATGCGCCTAGAGCAAACGAAATACCGCCGTAGTAAACTCTGATTTCTGTTTTGCCTGCGTTGTCAACGGGCTTAACGGAAAAGCTTTCTGCATTTTTTATAGGATTAGTGATAAAAACAATCGCCATTCCGAAAAAATAAAGAACAAGTCCTATGACTGCTATACCTGCGGGAAGATTGGAAAAGAAGATTTCTTTCATAATTAAAAGTCCTTTCGATTTTTTTCTTAATTTTAATACAAAAAATGTTTGTTTACAATAGAAAAAACAGTCTAAAAAAAATATAAAAAAATTTTCAAAAAAGTGTTGACTTTTCCATATAAGTGTGTATAATATATATCCGTAGCCCAGTTGCGAGTTACATTGGGGAATAGTGTAACGGTAGCACGACAGACTCTGACTCTGTTTGTTGGGGTTCGAATCCCTATTCCCCAGCCAATAAATCCCGTTTGCTTTCGCAGACGGGATTTTTACTTATATGTTGTTTGAAATCGGTGATTTTTAGATGAAAAATCTGATAAAAAAGCTGTTTGCGAAAAGAATAGGTCAGAAGCTTATAGGTTTAGTTTATAAAATCTGGTGTTTTATTTGCAAACTCTTGCCGCTGAAAAACAGAGTTCTTTTTTTTACAGTACGTGCAGACGGAAAGCTGCTCGATAATGCAAAGGCTGTTTATGATTCACTGAATGCGGATAAAATAATTTTTGCAAATATGCTTCCTCATTCTCACTGCATCAGTTTAAAGGCACTGTTTTATCTTCTTACAAGCAAGGTTATTGTGACGGATGATTATCTGCGCTATTCCCGTTATACAAAATTCAGAAAAGAGCAGAAAATATTCCAGATATGGCACGCCTGCGGTGCGTTCAAAATGTTCGGACTTGACGCGCCTTCAAAGCTCACAAAAGAGCAGGAGAGGGCAACCCATTCGCAATACAGTGCGGTTGCCGTAACGGGTGAGGAGTGCCGCAGATTTTACGCGGGTGCATTTGGTGTGAGCAAGGATATCTGTCTTTCTGTCGGTCTTCCGAGAACGGATAGGCTTTTCACTGATGCCGAAAAAATGAGAAATGCAGTTTATGAAAGGCATCCTGAGTTTAAAGGCAAACGCATTTATCTTTATTGCCCGACATTCCGTGAACGAGAAGGGGAAAGAGTCGTTTATAACCCTGCAATTGATTGGGAACGCTTGAGTAAGGCTCTTTCAAATGATGAAATATTCATTATACGCCGTCATCCTCTGATGAATTATGCTTTTATAAACAATACATATAATAATATATATGACCTTTCGGATGAATCCACTCTTGAGCTTACAGCAGCAAGCGATGTGATTATTACGGACTATTCTTCTGTTATTTATGATGCCTGCCTGCTTGATGTACCGACAGTGTTTTATTGCCCCGATTACAAGGATTATGAGCGTGGATTCTATCTGAAATTCCCCGAGGATTTGCCGGGTGTGCTTGTTACCGAAAGTGGCAGCTTGCTTTCTGCTGTCAGGCAGACAAAAGAAAAGCCGCCTGTTGACCAAATCAATGAATTCAGAAACAGACAGCTCAGTGCTTGTGACGGTCATGCAACTGAAAGAATTGTTAAAATCATTGAGGATTGGATGAAATAATTCTCTCAAAAATTCTTTCGGTATTGTTGCAGTCGATATAATCGAAATTGAAATCTCTGAAAGAGCGAAGCTTTTCTTCGTTCTTTCGGGGATTTTTTATTTCCTCAATAACGGATGCGAAGTCTTTTATAACGGGGCCGGGGACATAGCTTTCGTAATCAAAATAGAATGAGCGTTCTTTTTCATATGCTTCAAGATCAAACGCAAAAAATATGCAAGGCTTTGAAAACAAGGCAAAATCCATGCATACTGAGGAATAGTCGGTTATCAGCACATCGCAGATGAGAGTAAGGTCGTTTATGTCGTGCCCTTCGGTAACATCAACAGCGCCTTCAACGGCTTTGCCGGAATGAATCTGGGGGTGAAGTTTTATGATAAGGCTGTATTCTTTGCCAAGCTTATTGTTAAACAAACCGGCATCTATGTTGGCAACAATGTTTTTATCGGCTTCGGGGTCATCGCGGAATGTGGGAGCATAAAGCACAAGCTTTTTGTCCTTGCATTCGGGGTGTTTTTTGTCAAAATCAGCTCTTATTTTATCAACATCAAGTCCGCAAAGAAGCATATCGATTCTCGGTGTGCCGAGAGGAAGAATTTTGCTTTTGTCAACTCCGAATGCCTCTGCATAAACGGGAACAACATTTTTCGATGAGCAGATAACATATGTAAGCTTTTCGGAGCATTTCTTTTCTCTCGCCCTGATGTCATCTGTCAGTGGTGCGGAAAGACCGAATTTCTTGAATGCACCTTCAGCATGCCAAAGCTGAGTTATTACGGCTTCTTCGCTGAAATTCAGAGACGCCATAGGCATAAAGTTATCGTTGAGAAAAACATATTTTGCTGTTGCAAGAGCTTTGGATTTTACGGTAAAAAAACCGATAGCTTTCAAAACTGAAGAAACCGTATTTCTGACAGATGAAAAATCAATTTTTAGGTCGGATGTGGATATTGTGACAATGTCATATCCGCCTTTTTTTTCTGCATATGAACGCAGAATTCCGAGAGAATCCGCATTTCCGCCGTGGTGCGGTGCAACAAAAGCTATTCTGTTTTTCTTGAGCGGAAACACGAGCCTGCTCAGATTGAAGAAAAGTGCATATAAAAAATAGAAAAGCTTTTTCAAAATCAAAACTCCGTTATTTTTTTATTTTGAGGAACAGCGTTGCTCCGAGATTGATGATAAAATCGGGAAGAATTCCGAATTTTCTGTTTCTTTTAAGAAGAGAAACAACCTTGAGGAATCTCATGTCGAGAGCGTTATTGCCGCTGAGGGTGATAACGATTTTACCTTTTGCCGCCTTCTTAGCTTCAGAATTAAAGCATTTTGACGGGAGAACGGAAATATTCTCATATCTGTTTAAGGCTTTATTATCGGCTGTTATAAGCTCAAAAACGGGCATCGTCTGCGCGTAAAGTGATTGAATAAATTTCTCTGACGGATTTTTGACAATAACGCTTACAAAAGGCTTTTCGGTAATTTCTTTTTTTGAGAAAAGAGGATTGCCGATATCTTTTATAACATTACTGCATTTCTTTTTTGTTTCATCGGTCATTTTTGCTCTGATTTCCGAGGCTTTTCTGCCGATAAGTTCGAGAGTTTCGGAATCTCCGCGCCAAAGTGAGCGGTAAAATTCGTTAACAAGTGCCGTGAAATATTTATTGAGTATTTCCTGAAGATAATCTTCCGTATTTTCGCAGTTGTTACCGTCAAATGACTGCTTTGCCGCTTCATATATAAGCTCGTGCGATTTTGAAAAATGATCAACAAGCTCATATTCTATTCTTTGGCTTACGGAATATCCTTGGTCAGGAGAAAGCCTGCGGTATTTCATTACTGCATCATAAACGCCGGTAATTTTTGGCTGAGTTTTATAAATGAACTGCATAAAGAACGCTCCGTCCTCGCTGTAACGAAGTCGGGGGAATCGTACGCCGCTTTTTTGGAGAAGCTCAGTTCTGTAACATTTATTGCAGGTTAAAAAATTCCAGAGAAGGCGTTTGTCGTAGCAGTTAATATGGTTTTCTTTTGCAATGCTTTCAACGATGGGGTTAACCTCTGTTCCACCGTAGCCGAAACGCATCTGACGGCATATTCCGAGGTCGGCGGATTCCTTTTCAAGTGCACTGTACATCGCCTCAAGTGCATTTTCGCTGAAAAGGTCATCGCTGTCAAGAAACACAGTGTATTTACCTTCCGCACGTTCGATTCCGTTGTTTCTTGCTACAGATACACCTGCATTTTCCTGATAAACAGAAAGGATACGGCTGTCTTTTGAGGCATATTCAGCAATGATGTCGGCTGTTGAATCGGTTGAACCGTCATTAACCGTAATAATTTGAATCTCCTTGAGTGTTTGCCCAAGGAGATTGTCGAGAGTTTCTTTAAGAAATTTTTCGCTGTTATAGCAGGGGACAATAACAGATACTTTATATTTCATAATTATTTATTCCATTTCAGAACGGTCTTGCCGAAGTTACGGCTGATATCCTGAGCAAATGCGGAATGGATATCGGCTATTGTATTGATTTCAGCAACCTGACCTATGAGATTTTCAAGATATGATGCAATTTTCGGGTTCTCTGCAAGAATGTCCATAGTTTTCTGGAAATCCTCAACACCGCTTCGGCTTGAGCCGAAGAGGCAAAGACCTCTTTCAAGCACCATTCTTGTATTTATATCAACAAATCTTTCGCTTACGCCCATAAGACCTACTGTACCTTCGGGATTGATTAGGTCAATAATCTGAGCAAGCGCAAAACGAGAACCTTCGCCGCCTACGCACTCAAAAGCGTGGTCAACCTTTAAATCTTCGGGTACGTGATCAACGTGATATGCACCCTCAGCAAAGGTGAAATAACCGAGTTTTTCGTAAACTGTACCAAATATATAGAGTTTGGTGTCGGGGTAGAGCGCTTTAAGAATGAGTGCTGTTATGAAGCCGACATTGCCGTCGCCCCAGATTCCGATTGAATCTTTTCTGGAATGTGAAAATCTTTCGAATCTGCGTACCGCATGAACGGCAACGCTGATAAGCTCTGCAAATGAAGCGACTCTCGGGTCAACACTTTCGGGCACTCTTACAAGTCTGTCAGGTGAAATATCGATATAGTCCCTCAAGAATCCGTCGTATCCGCTTGAGCAGAATCGGCTTGAAAGTCGGTAGTTCTCGGCAATGACATCATCCTCTTCCATAGGAGTGTTAGGCACGGGAACAACAATCTCTCCTGTTTTGAATGTGCCGGTTGGGTCATAAACAACAGTTGCACAGCATTCGTGGATGAGTGCCATCGGAAGCTTTGCTTTTAGCACCTCGCGGCTTCTGTTGCCGAGGTAATAACGCTGGTCTGCCTTGCAGATAGAAAGATAAAGCGGGCGGAGAATAACCTTGTTTTTTATATCCGGCTCAGTGCAGGCAACATCAATCATGCCCGGGGCAATGAGTCTGTAAACAGTATTAATCATCTTATTCCTTGCCTTTCAAAAGCGTGTTGGCTACTTTCATATCATACGGATAGGTGATTTTAATGTTAAATACTTCGCCTTCAACCATAAAAACATCCTTGTTTTTGATGGAGAAGATTTTACAAGCATCGGTAAGAATTGCTTTTTCATCTTCGGTAAGGCTTGCAAGAACTCTTTTAAGCTCTTTGAGTCTGAATGACTGAGGAGTCTGACCCTGGAACATTCTTGTGCGGTCGGGGATTGAGGTAATCATTTTGCCGTCAGCGCTTTCAACGATTGTATCTGTTGCGGGGATAACAGTATCACAAGCGCCGTATTTAAGAGCAGCTTCAACGTTTTCCTCGATTATTCTGTGAGTGAGGAAGGGTCTTACCGCATCGTGGGTGACAATAACGGTTTCTTCGTTTGTTTCAAAGTTTTCTTCAATGTAGGCGAGAGCATTTTCAAGTGTACCGTTTCTTGTTGCGCCGCCGGGAATAACGGTTACTGTCTTGCCTTCGGGAAGATGTTTTTTGATTAAATCCTGAGTGTGTGCAACCCATGCTTTGGGGCAGAGCACAAGAATTTCATCAATTTTATCGTTAATAAAGAATTTTTCAATGGTGTGGATAATAACGGGCTTACCGCCAAGCTCAAGATATTGCTTCGGGGTATCTGAATTGCCCATGCGGCTGCCTATGCCGCCTGCAAATACTGCTGCAAAAACCATATTTATCAATCCTTTCAGCTTGTTATTTATTTACCGCCTTTAACCATCTGATTATATTTTTCGCATATTTCTTTTGCATCACCCTGAGCAATAAGCTTGCCTTTTTCAAGGATGATCGCTTTATTACAGATGTTGAGCACTTGCTGAGTGCTGTGAGAAACGAAAAGCACGGTTATTCCTTTGTCAAACATTGAGCGGATTTTTGCTTCGCTCTTTTGTCTGAATTTCGCATCACCTACCGACAAAACCTCATCAAGAATGAGTATTTCGGGTTCAACGGCTGTTGCAATTGCAAAGCCGAGTCTTGCTCTCATACCCGAAGAATAGTTTTTGACGGGAACATCGATAAAATCACCGAGCTCTGAAAATTCAACAATTTCATCATATTTTTCTTCGATGAATTTTCTGGAATAGCCCATTGTTGCACCGTAAAGGTAAACATTTTCTTTTCCTGAATAGTTCATAACAAAGCCGGCACCGAGTTCAAGCATCGGCGCAATAACACCGCTGACTTTAACACTGCCTTTTGTCGGCTTAAGTACGCCTGCAATAACCTTAAGAAGCGTCGATTTGCCTGCACCGTTAAAACCAAGCACGCCGACCCTATCACCTTTTTCAACGGTGAAGCTGATATCCTGAAGCGCCCAGAATTCGGTAAAATGAAGCTTCCTTGTGACAAGCTTTATAAAATATTCCTTGAGATTGTCAACCTTTTCTTTATTAAGGTTAAACAGCATACTCATATTTTCAACAACGATTGCGGGTTTTGCCATACTGTTATTCTCCTTTAAATATGAAGAATGAATTTATCCTGCTTCTTATAGAAAGCAATAAGTCCGATGGTAACGGTTATTATTCCGAAAGCAAGAGAATAAAGAAGATGGTTCATATTGAACATTTCGCCGTAAAGCACACAGCTTCTGAACATCTGGGTGATCGAATAAAGCGGGTTTGCCATAAGAGCCATTTTAAAAATTTCGCTCTTGATATTAAGCTGCTCAACCTGATAGAAAATCGGGGTGAGGTAGAAAAGAAGTGTGCAAAAGACTTCATAAAGATATTCAACATCCTTGAAGAAAACTTCAAGAGTGGAAAGAATGAGACCTACACCGATGCTTACCAGAAGAAGTATCAGAATGGGTATCGGAGAGAGGAAAATATACGGGGTAATGTGGGGCGGTTCGTTTGAGAAAAAGTAGAAAAATACCATAAAACAAACAAGAACCGTAAGAGAGATAAGGAAAGTTACGAAGTTAGCTATTATGTTTGAAAGGGGATAGATATACTTCGGAACATAAACCTTCTTAATAACCGAAGCACTGTTTCTGATTGAGCGCATTGCTCTCTTGGTGGACTGAGTGAAAAATTCAAATATCAGTCGTCCACAGAGAAGATAAATCGGATAATTAACAACTCCCGCACGCTTTCCGCCGAAAACTCCGCCAAAAACAACAACAAGAATAATGGTTGTTAAAAGCGGCTGAAGGAAAGTCCAGAAAATGCCGAGAACTGAATTTCTGTATTGAAGTTTTATGTTTTTTCTTACGATTTCCATAAGAAGAAATCGGTATTTGTAAAAATTCTTTAAGTATTTCATAGCTGTTATTCCTTATGTTATTTCAAACCCCATTTTTTGAAATAACTTATCATAGATTTGATTTGAACGAGCTTGAGATTGAAATTTTTCTTTGATTCGCGTCCCCATTCATGATAAACCGTTGCACCGGGGTAATAAACCGCACGGCTTCTCTGATTGACTTCGCGTGTGAGGTCGCAATCCTCAAAATACATAAAATAGCGGCTGTCAAATCCGCCAATTTCTTTAAAAAGGCTTGTTCGGATGAACATAAAGCAGCCGGTTGCGTTTTCAATGTCGGTCGGCTTTGAAAGGTCGCAGTCGAGCATTGCATATTTTTTCAGCAATCCGCTCGGTTCTCCGTTTCCTCTGAGTCTGCTTGCAACGAGGAATGCGGGAGAGGGATTCTTTTTGCCGAGTATCTGGAGCCTTCCGTCGGGGAATCTTATTTCGGGGGAAGCCATACCGATATCTGAATTTTCGTCAAGAAACGCGGCAAGCTTTGCAATAACATCATCTCTGACGATAATGTCGGGGTTGATAATTACGTGATATTCGGAATCAAGCTTATCGAGAACAATGTTGTGACCGGCGCCGAATCCGATATTACCTCCGCTCTTTAAAAGAGTTACTTCGGGGTAATTTTTTTCTATATGTTCAATTGTTCCGTCTGTTGAGCCGTTGTCAACAACATACAGTTTAAACGGAACTTCGGTGCATTTTAAAAGTGAACCCAAAGCATTGTCAATTGTGGCAATGTTATTGTAGGTTACAATGCAACCGGTTATTGTTTTATTCATTGTGTTTTTCCTTTCCAAGGCACATATTGGAAATTATCTTATCCTCGCCAGGGACGAAATCATTTTTAACCGCCAGAGGACCTTTTGAACTAACGAGGTTTTACCGCCGGTAACGTTACTGCCGTGTCTGCGCCAAAGAATAAGCGGTTTATTCAGCATAACGGTTTTTCTTTTTTTCTTCAAAGCAACGAGTGCAATCCACCAGTCGTGCATAGGAAGTTTCTCAGGAAAGGGGAGAACTTCAAGCATAAACTCACGGGTGAATGCCATACAACATCCTACAAATGAGTTTTTGATAACATTTTTGAAAAAAGATGTATTTGAGTTGTGCGAAGAAAAAAATGATTCGTCTGTGATATTGAGGTTGGAGTCCGTAACCGATGCATCGTGCAGCACAAGCTGTGCTCCGTTTCGGATTTCGTTCATAACGCTTTCAACTTTACCGGGGAGCCACACATCATCCTGATCGCTCAGAAAAATGACGTCACCCGTGCAGTTGAGCATTGCGTTTTCGAAGTTTTTGACAACTCCTTTGCCGTAACCTTCAATATAGCGTATTCTTTTGTCAGCCGAAGCCATATTAAGAACGATATCCCGCGTTTTGCCTGCGGGATAATCGTCTGAAACAATAACTTCATCGTTTTCACCGAGCTGCAAGAGGATGGATTCAAGCTGCGCGGCTATATATTGCTCGCCTTTATATGCGGCAAGCGCCACGGATATTTTCATATCAGTCGATACTCTTCATTGTGGGGAAGAGAAGCACGTCTCTGATTGCCTGAGAGTCGGTAAGCAGCATACACATTCTGTCGATGCCGAAGCCGATACCGCCTGTGGGGGGCATGCCGTATTCAAGTGCCATAAGGAAATCTTCGTCTGTTGTATTTGCCTCATCATCGCCTTGAGCAAGCTGAGCTTCCTGAGCCTTGAAGCGTTCTCTCTGGTCGATGGGGTCGTTAAGCTCGGAGTAAGCGTTTGCCATTTCCCAGCCGTTCATAAAGAACTCGAAACGCTCAACGTAGTTGGGATCTTCGGGCTTTTTCTTTGTGAGGGGAGAAATCTCAATGGGATGATCCATAACAAATGTGGGCTGAATGAGATGCTCCTCTGCATATTCTTCAAAGAACATTGCAAGGATGTCGCCCTTGCCGTGTCTCTTTTCGTATTCGATGTGATGCTTGTCAGCAAGTGCTCTTGCGTCTTCAAGTGTTTCAACTTCGTTCCAGTCGATGCCTGCATATTTCTTGACTGCATCAACCATAGTGATTCTCTCGAAAGGCTTTCCGAGGTCCATTTCAACACCATTGAAGGTGATTGTTGTTGTGCCGAGAACAGCCTGAGCAACGTGACGGTAAAGGTTTTCTGTAAGATCCATCATACCGTTGTAATCTGTGAATGCCTGATAGAGTTCCATAAGTGTGAACTCGGGGGTGTGTCTTGGGTCAACGCCTTCGTTTCTGAAAACTCTGCCGATTTCGTAAACCTTTTCCATACCGCCTACGATAAGTCTCTTGAGGTAAAGTTCAAGTGAAATACGGAGTTTGAAGTCCTCGTTGAGAGCATTGTGGTGTGTTTCGAAGGGTCTTGCAGCGGCACCGCCTGCGTTTGAAACAAGGATGGGTGTTTCAACTTCGATGAACCCCTGAGAATCAAGATAGTTTCTGATTTCTCTGATGATGAGTGAACGCTTGATGAAAGTGTCCTTTACATCGGGATTCATGATAAGGTCGAGGTAACGTCTTCTGTAACGTGTATCGGTATTGGTAAGACCGTGGAATTTTTCGGGGAGGGGAAGGAGTGACTTAGTGAGAAGTCTGATTTCCTTTGCATGAACGGAAACTTCGCCTCTTCTTGTTCTGAAAACAAAACCCTTTACTTCAACGATATCGCCGATGTCCCATTTTTTGAAGTCTGCAAAGCTTTCTTCACCGATTTCGTCAATCTTAACATAAACCTGCATTCTTCCGCTGCGGTCTCTGACGTCGATAAAGTTAGCTTTACCCATATCGCGGCGGCTCATCATACGTCCGCTGATGCAAACATCGGTGTTTTCGAGTTCTTCGAAACGTTCAACGATTTCTGCATTATGGATTGACTGCTCTGCGGTTGTTATCTGAAACGGGTCTTTGCCTGCAGCCTGGAGAGCTTCAAGCTTTTCTACTCTGATTTGTCTGAGCTCATTAACATCCTGAACCTGCTCTTCTTCGGGAGCAGCATTGATAATCTTTTCTTCAGCCATAATTTTTGATTCCCTTTCTTTAAAAAAGCGACAGGAGGAGCGGTTTGCTCTTGATTCCCATCGCCGCATTTTATATTATTTTGAAATTGCAAGAACTTTCATTTTGATGACTTTACCGCCGGGAGTGTGAACCTCAGCGATATCACCTATCTTTTTGCCCATAATAGCTGAGCCGACGGGTGAAAGGTCTGAAATAATGCCGTTTTCGATATCGCTCTTGCCGAGAATTTTGTATTCAACTTCTTCTTCGAAGTCCATATCGTAAAGAGTTACCTTTGAACCGATGTGGATAGCTTCTGTTGTGAGTTCTTCCTCGTCAAGGATTTTTGCGTTACGAAGGTCAGCTTCGAGTCGTGATATTTCGGCCTCCATCTTCGCTTGTTCGTTCATTGCCTCATCGTATTCAGCATTTTCGGAAAGGTCGCCGTGTGAACGAGCTTCCTTGATTTTTTCTGCTATGTCGTCTCTGCCCTCGGTTTTGAGCATATTAAGTCTGGCGCTGAGTTTGTTATAATCTTCGCGGGTAAAGACTGTCTGTTTTTCCATTTCGGTATATCTCCTTTTGATTAATAGTTTATTACACAATATCTATTTTCCGCTATATTATATATAATATTAATAATAATGTCAAGTATTAGTTATATAGTAAGCTTGCCGGAGATGTAACACGCAAGGCATTCGGACGGTGAAATTCCGCCGCAATTTTCGCAGTTTATTTCAATATCCGAAAAGGCAGCAGACTTATATGACGTGCTTCCGCAAAGCTCCGTAACAGCTGCGGCAAAATCGGTTGCATCAATGTTTTCGGGGATAATTTCTTTGTGAGAATCGGAAAGTGTGACTCTGCTTCCGTGGAATCGTATCTTACCGTTTATTCCGCGTTTGAATGAAAAAACGGCGGCATTACTCATTGAATCCGAGGTTGTACCGTCGCAGCAGATAACAATATCTTTTTTTGAAGAAGGCTCATAAAAAGAGCGCAGAATAATAGATGCACCGTATTCATCATATATTTTCTGACAGGTTGCGGCGTATCTTTCAGGGCGTGCGGTAATCACTCTCAAAGGAGAAGAATACGGGATAAGCTTTATTATTTCACCGCACATAACGGCATTTCTGTCAATTACGGTTGCAGATATTTTCTCGGGTTCGGGATTTACTTTTTTTATCATTTCCACGGCAGTGTTAAAAATAAAAATACCGTTGGAACACCCGGGTAAAAACCGTTTAAGATTGCTTTTATCGGGCAGTGAAAAACTTCTTGGAGCAACTATTCTGGAGGAATAGTACCCGCTTTTTTCTTCGATTGCAGAGTAATCCGGACCGCTTTTTTCGCTGAGCACATCAAGCATATAAAAAGGCATTCCGTTTTCGGTTGAAACGGATACGGGAATGCTGTCGGTAATTCTTTTTTTTTGACGTTTTTTTCTCAGAAATCCGCCTGAAGATTCAATGGTCCTTAAAAGAATAAACACATTATCTCACCTTTCATTGCATAATCTTTTATTGAAAACTATGCACCAAAAGGCGGGATAATGTGTTGATTTTTATTCATCTTTAAAAATAAGCTCAAGCTCTTCTGTGGTTAATTCACGGCATTCGCCCTCTTCAAGCGAAGTGTCAAGCTTGAGGGAACCTATCTGTATTCTGCGAAGTTGTTCAACATTGTTGCCAAGAGCGTGAAACATACGTTTGACCTGGTGATATTTTCCTTCTCTGATACAGATTTCAGCAGCCGGCAAACCGTCTTGCGTTGTAAAGGATTTAACTTTTGCAGGAAGACATTCTGTGCCGTCTCCGAGGGTGATACCGTCCTCTAATTTCTTTATATCGTTCTCATCAATAGGGAAAGAAAGAGTAGCCTGATAGGTTTTGAAAACGTGGTGGGCGGGACTCATAATTCTGTGCGAAAAGGCTCCGTCATCCGTTATAATCAAAAGACCGGTGGTGTCTCTGTCAAGTCTTCCGGCAGGAAAAAGACTTCGTCTTTTAAGCTCGGCAGGGATGATGTCAATAACCGTCTTTTTTGCGGGGTCGGTTGTTGCGCTTATGACACCCTTCGGCTTATTGAGCATTATATAAACGTGCTCTTTTGCCGTGAAGTTATAACCCTTTACAGTTATATCGTCAACATCGGCATCAACCAGTTCTTCAGCACGCAGAACAGCTCTTGAATTTACTGTGACAGCCCCGTCTTTTATAAGCTTGCGGGCATCTTTACGCGACACATTGCAATTGAGCGCTATTAACTTGTCAAGACGTTTTAATCCCATAACTGACCTCTGATTATCAATATAACAAAGGGTCGGTGTTAGCCGACCCTTTGAAAGAAATTTTAGCTTAAATTATGCAAGCTCTGCGAAGTACTTGATTGTACGAACCATCTGGCTTGTGTAGCTGTTTTCATTGTCATACCATGAAACAACCTGAACCTGATAGAGACCGTCTTCAATCTTAGTAACCATTGTCTGAGTAGCATCGAAGAGTGA
>JAZNHM010000175.1:0-24746 GCA_045576955.1 Acutalibacteraceae bacterium
ACAGAGAAGAAAAACAGCTTTTTCCAGCCCTGCATAATATTAAAACTTATATATATTTGTAAAGTAAGAATCTGACAAAAATCAGATTTTTTGTCTAAAAACCCTCGGTTTTTCGTATGTGCATTTTGCACAAAAGTTATCAACAATCAAAAAATTAACTATTTGACTTTTACAATTGGCAGATGTACCATAAAGGTGCAACAAGGGAACAACAGTTCCTCAAAAAATCGGAGGTGAACACTGATGATTGAAATAATTTACGGCGGGTTGCTCGGCATACTCTCAGCGCTGGCATTCAACCTGATTTCGATTTCACAGATCAAACGCAGAACCGATGAAACCGCCAAAATCGAATCAGTAAAGAACACGGCGGTGATTGTCACCTGGGTGCTGCTCTCAGGAGCATTGTTCGCAGCGGTCTTTGCACTTTTCGAAGATACGGCAATCAGACTTGAAGCGGCCGCTTACATATCAATCGCAATTTCAATCGGAGTTGTTGACCTTGACATCAAGAAGATTCCGAATTCATCGGTTCTTTCACTGATGATAATCAGAACGGTTGCCATTGTTTATGCGATTGCAACGGGTGTTCCGGTAAAACAAACGCTCATCCCCTCCCTCATAGGTCTTGCGGCAGGATTCATTCTCTATCAGCTTCCGATGTTCATCGGAATCCCGATAGGAACAGGCGATGTCAAATACAGCGCAGCAATCGGCTACTGCCTCGGCGCTTTCGGATATCTTCAGGCGGCACTGATTATGGCGGCAGGATTGATAGTTTATCTGATTTATCTTGTGGCAACAAAGAAAGGCTCACTCAAAACAGCTGTTCCGATGGGGCCCTATCTTTCACTCGGAGTTATTGTTACGGTTTTATATCCCGTTTTCGGGGAGCTTTCCGAGAAAATATTCTCATCATTATTTTAGCAATAATACCCTGTTGAAAGGGTAAATAATAAAATCTTTTTAAAGGAGGCAAAACTTATGTTAAGAAAATGGTTCAAAGACGAAGAAGGTCAGGGCATGGTAGAATACGGTCTCATCATCGGACTTATCGCCATTGTTGTAATCGGTGCACTTGCTTTGCTTGGCCCGAAGATCAAAGAAAAGTTTGATGAGATCAACGCTGCGATTGACGGTGCAAGCAGCGGAACATAATTTTGAACTGTAAAAGGAAAGAGTAAATACTTTATAGTCACACGAAGACAAAAAAGAATAATTTGAAAGAGAAAATTCATCACACGAAGAAAAACAAATTAAATTAAAAAGAATGGAGGAAAATACAATGTTAAGAAATTGGTTTAAAGACGAAGAAGGTCAGGGTATGGTTGAATACGGTCTGATTATCGGCCTTATTGCAGTAGTAGTTATCGGTGCACTTGCTCTGCTCGGCCCGAAGATCAAAGAAAAGTTTGATGAGATCAATGCTGCGATTGACGGTGCAGCATCAGGTACTTAATTCTTCCTCTTTTTATTTGTAAACACATCCGAATTAAAAATTGAGTAACCCCATTGGGTAAGTTCGCTCGCTCTTGAGCGAGCTTACCCATTAATGTTTAAAACAAAAAATTACCGTGTCGGTGCGGAGGTGACAGCAAATTATGAAACAATTCAGAAAAAAGAACAGACGTGAAGACGGTCAGGCAATGGTTGAGTTTGCGCTCATCCTTCCGATATTTCTGCTGATACTCTGCGGAATACTTGATTTCGGCTGGCTGTTCTATAACCAGCTTTCACTCAACAATGCCTGCCGTGAAGGCGCAAGATACGCCGTTGTCAACACCGCCGAAAATGCCGATACGCAGGCAATAATAAATCATATTGAAGAAACAACTACAACCGTTTTTGCTAACGGCGGAATTGACATAAAGGTAGAATACACATCCCCCGCCGACCCGACATCGGGCGACATAAAAGTCAGTATGCAGGCGGATATTTCATTTTTCACTCCCGTATTAAGCACAGTTTTCGGCAAAGAAAAAACAATAACTTCAACAGTAATAATGAAAGTAGAATCATAGGAAGGTGACTGTCTGTTATGAAAAAAATATACCTTATAGCGGTTGTTATCGCTTTAGCGGCAGGCGTCGCAACTTACTTTTTTGCAAACGAACTTAAAACAAGCAGTGTCGTAACCGGTGTTGACGATGCATCGGTAATTGTTGCAATTGAAGATATAGAAAAGAATACAGTCCTTACGGAGGATATGTTTCAGGTTATAAAGTTACCCGTGACCGCAGTCTCATTCGGAACGGTCAGTGATACAAAAGATATTATCGGCTATATGACAACCGAAAAAATCTATGCAGGTGAACAGCTGATGGCACGCAAAATCACAACCGTCGGCGACGGAGAGCTGAAAAACCGACTGTCCTATGAACTTGCGAACGGAATGTATGCCTATTCGATTCACGTCAGTTCCGAAAACTCAGTTTCTCATTTTCTGAAAGAATACGATTATGTTAATGTATACAATGCTTTGCAAGTATCAAACGAACCACTCCTTGAAAAGGTTCAGGTTATAAGGATAAGTGATTATGTTTCAAATACTCAGCAAGAAGCGGGTGTTGAAATAACATCCTACACTATAATCACTCTTGCGCTGACAAAGGAACAAATCGCAAAACTTATTCCGCTTGATCCTCCCGACAGTCAGAAGAGTCCGGAAGATTACAGAATAGTTCTTGTTTCTCACGCAGAAAGTCATGGCATCGCAGATGAAATTGCGAATATTTCCATTCCCGATGACAGAAACAAAGTTCCTCAGACAAACCACGGAATGGGCGAAATAGCACCCGCGCCCCCGACAACCCAAAGTAACTGATAATTGATTGGAGATGAAACGGCTATGGAAAAAATCAATTTACTTGTTTTGTCCGATGATATGGATTTAAGAATAGAAATAAAAGATCTTGTAGCCGATGACGCATTTGCAATCAGCGGTTATTCAGGTTTCACGGCAGAAGGCAAAACAAAAACAGTAAATAAATTCCCTGAAATTGTCCTTTGCGCGGTCAGAGGAAATGTGAGTGATTCAGTTTTCGGTTTCATTCAGGATTTGCAAACCGTCGCAAGAGGCACGATAGCAATACTTGTAAATGACAGAATTGACGTTGATCTCGTTAACAAAGCCGCTCAATACGGAATCAGAAAAGTTCTTCCGATTGACGGCATAGGCGCAGAAGAGTTTTCAGAAAACATCAAAACCGTTTATGCACTCGAAAAACAGCGTGTTCTTGATAACAACGAAGAAAAGCGTGTGCGCTGCAAAGCAATCGGATTTTTCGGCGGTAAAGGCGGAACGGGCAAAACCACTCTTGCGGTCGGTGTTGCGGCACAGCTTGCAAGAGCAGGGAAAAGAGTTATGCTTATGGACCTTGACCTGCAGTTCGGTGATGTTATTATGGCTCTCGACCTCGACACAAAGCATTCAATTGTAGACCTTGTTCAGGACAGAGGCGGCATAACAATCGAAAACATAAATAATTTTTCAGTTGAACACAGCACTGGTATGAGTGTGCTGTGCGCACCCAAAAGCTCGGAATATGCAGATTTTGTTACCGCGGCACATGTTGAACGGATAATCGATATAATGCGCCCGTATTACGAGTACTTAATTATCGATTTACCCTCTTCTTTCAATGACACAACAATAACCGCCTGCGAAAACTGCGAAGAAATATTTCTGATTTATAACAACGAAATTCTTTCTCTTAACAATGCAAAGGTCTGCTACACGATTCTTGACCAACTGCATCAAAGGGAAAAAATAAGAATAATTCTAAACAAAACTGAAAAAAGTCTGATAAAAGCGGACGATTTTGAAGAAATGTTTCAGATTCCCGTATTTGCAAATATCCCCGCGGATTATTCAGCCGCACTGATGAGCATTAACAAGGGGCAGGCAGTAACCGTTGCCCAGCCAAAATCAGCGGTATCAAAATCAATTTCCGATATGGCAGATAAAATTATCAGCATTCATACCGGCATTGAACCGGTAAAATCAAAACCTGAAAAGAAAAAACTTTTTGCAAAAAGCAACAAAAAATCATAAGCATTGTGAGGTGCGGTTATGGGACTTTTAGACAGAATAGACGGTCAGAAAAAATTGCAGATGCAAAAACCCGACACTGTTTCTGACACTGAAGATACAGATGAAATAAAAGTAAACGAAGAAACGGTTGAAGACCCGTACCTTAAAGTGAAACGCCACATTCACTCGGCAATCATCGATGAAATGAACAAAAGCGGTAAAATGATAACAGACCGCGAAGCAATGTATAAAATCGTTGACGACAAGGTCAACGACGATGAATTTCTGATTCCGAGAATGGACCGAGAAAAGGTTGCTATTGAACTTTTTAACGATATTATGGGATACGGACCGATTGAAAAGCTTGTGCAAGACCCCACGATCAGCGAAATAATGGTAAATGGTCCCGACAAAATCTACGTTGAAGATAAGGGCAAGCTAAAGCTCACAGACCTTAAATTCAGAGACGAAGAGCACCTGATGAATATTATCAACCGCATCGTATCGAATGTCGGCAGACACGTTGACGAAGCAAGCCCGATGGTTGATGCAAGACTTGCAGACGGGTCCCGAGTAAATGCGATTATCCCTCCCCTGTCGCTTGTGGGACCCGTTCTGACAATCCGTAAATTCGGCAAAAAGCCGATTACGGCACAGCAGCTTTTAAAATTCGGCTCGCTCACACCTCAGATGCTTCAGTTCCTCGAAGCGTGCGTAAAAGGCAAACTCAACATAGTTGTTGCGGGCGGTACGGGCAGCGGTAAAACGACCCTTCTGAATGTTCTTTCATCATACATTCCCGAGGACGAAAGAATAGTCACCATTGAGGATGCTGCTGAAGTTCAACTCAAGCAGGAGCACGTAATAACCCTTGAAGCAAGACCTGCAAATCTTGAAGGCAAGGGCGCGGTCACAATTAGAAATCTTGTTAAAAATGCTCTGCGTATGAGACCCGACAGAATAATCGTCGGTGAAGTTCGTTCGGAAGAAACACTCGATATGCTTCAGGCGATGAACACCGGCCACGACGGTTCGCTGACAACAACTCACGCAAACTCCCCGAGAGATACTGTTGCAAGACTTGAAACGATGGTTCTGATGAGTGGAATGGAGCTTCCCCTCAAAGCAATCAGAGACCAGATTTCATCAGCAATAGATATCATCGTTCAGCAAAGCAGACTACGCGACGGCACAAGAAAAATAACATCCATAACCGAAATTATCGGTATGGAAGGAGACATAGTAAGTATGCAGGATATATTTGTTTATGAAACCGACGGTACGGTTGACCCTTCCGGAAAATTCATAGGCAAATTTCATGCAACGGGAGTAAGACCGAATTGCCTTGAAAAAATCAAAGGAAACGGAGTGACGGTCAACAATGAATGGTTTGCAAATTAGCATTGTTATTCTTTCTGTTACCTTCGGTTTATTCAGTTTCTTCCTGATGGTCAGTATTATGGGAACCGCAACGCAAAACAAACGTCAGGTTGAGAAACGCATAAATAAAATCTCCAGCAAAAAAAGCGGACTTACGCTTCAGATACAGGAGAAAAAGAAGAACAGAAAGTCATCACTTATCAGCCGCGCAATGAACGGCGGCAAACAATCCGTTAAGCGTAAAAGACTTATGGAAACAATATTCAATGAGCTTATACTCGCAGATATTATGATGAAGCCCGAAGAATTCTGCCTAATATGGGTTGTGCTTACATTTGTGCCTGCAGGTCTTGCAGCTTTGTTTCAGCTCGGTATGATGCCGTCTGTAACACTTGCAGTAATCGGTGCGTTTCTGCCGTTGATATTCATAAAAACGAAAAAGGGTAAAAGAACAAAAGCTTTTGAGGCACAGCTCGGCGATACGCTGATAATGATGTGCAACGGACTTCGATCAGGTTTCTCATTTCAGCAGTCAATGGAAAATGTTGCAAATGATATGCCCGCGCCCATCGGCATCGAATTCGGCAGAGTGTGCAACGAAATAAGATACGGCGCAACAATGGAAGAAGCTCTCAATAATATGGTAGACAGAGTAAAGAGCCCCGACCTTATGCTTGTTGTTTCGGCAGTTCTTATTCAGCGCACAACAGGCGGCAATCTTTCCGAAATTCTTTCAACAATCTCAAACACAATCCGCGAAAGAATTAAAATCAAAGGTGAAATCAGTTCAATAACCGCTCAAGGAAGAACATCGGGTCTGATAATCGGTTCTCTACCCATCGCAATAGCGGCTATTCTTATGGTTGTAAATCCCGACTATATGACAACATTTTTCACAACAACGGCAGGCAACATAATGCTTATTGTTTCTGTTGTTATGGAAATTCTCGGTTTTATTGCGATAAGAAAGGTAGTTTCTATCGAATATTAGAGTGACAAAAGCAATTCTATGGAGGTGAGCTTTTTGGAATTTCTAGTTATAGCATATTCATTTCTTGCGTTTATTCTTTTTGTTCTGATTGCATCTCCTTTAGGAAAAAAGAACGACCAAAAACAAAGCCGCATTGATAAAATCAATAATTCAATCGGTCAGCCCGCATTTCAGGAGTTACAGCTTTCTTTCTATGACAGATTCATAGCAAAGGGCGTTAAGAATATTTCCGAAAAGCTTGGACGTTTTGCACCCAAAAAGAAAAATGCAAATAAAACAAAAACTCTTGAAGCAATTCGAAAGCAGCTTCGTTACGCAGGCATATTTATGGAAGCATCGGATTTTCAGTTCATAAAAACAGCATTCCTTATCGGTGCGGTTTTTCTTACTTGCATAATACTTATTATTATTAAACCTGAAACTATGATTGCATTGCTCATTTTTGTAATCGGAGTAACCGTTGGAGTTATGGGGCCGACAATGTATCTTCGCTCACGCGTTTCCAGTCATCAGACCGGTATCAAAAAACAACTTCCTGATGCAATGGATTTGCTTTGCGTGTGCATTGAAGCAGGTCTCGGATTCGATGCTGCATTACTTAAAGTTTCACAAAAACTAAGCGGTCCGTTCATCGATGAACTGCTTATCGTTTACAGAGAAATTCAGATGGGCAGAACCCGAAGAGAAGCTTTGCAGAATCTCTGCGATGCAACCAATCTCGATGAGCTTAAAACATTTGCATCAGCACTCGTCCAGGCAGAACAGCTTGGTATCCCCATTAACAATGTAATGCGTGCACAGTCTGAACAGCTCAGGATTGAAAGAAGTCAGCAGGCAAAAGAAAAAGGTATGAAAGCATCTATCAAAATGCTGTTGCCTATGCTTCTGTTCATTTTCCCCGTTGTTTTCATAATACTTATGGGCCCGACAGTTATGAACATAATAGATACATTTTAATAACATTATGAAAAAAATAGAAATAATAAAAAACAATATTGTTATTACCGACAATGCAGAAGTTGCTGACACTTTTCTGACACGTTTCAGAGGTCTTATGTTCCGCAAAACTATTGCTGATGATTATGCACTTTTTATCACGCCATGCAATCAGATTCATATGCTTAATATGCGATTTGCAATTGATGTTGTTTATCTTGACAAATCAGGAACGGTGATAAAAATTGACGTTAACGTACAACCCGGCAAAATATGTAAGACGGTAAAAAACGCCAAAAGTGTTATTGAATTCAAAAGCTTTTCAGCGTCAAAACTCGGTATACAAAACGGTGATACAATTAAAATAAATGTATTGTGAGGGATTAAATATGAAAAAAACAAAAAACGAAGCCGTAAACAGTAATAGTAGAACACAAAACAAAAATGAATCAATTAACGGCAACAACATTCCCTCCGAAAAAACAGTTGTTAACAGCAAAGATGAAAAAAAACTTCCTTTCAAGAAAGTTCTGTACGGCTTCAATCCCGATGAAGTTCAATCATTTATCGACGAACTTACCAAAAGCTACGAAGCATCTCTGAAGCTTCACGAATCAAAGCTTTCTGCAATGAAAGAAGAACTTGCATTTTCAAACAGAGAACGTGACAAATACATAAAAAAATGCAAGGATTATCAATCGGAAATCGCTGAAAAAACTCAACCAATTGAAGATAAAACCGATGAATACAAAGCAACAATCTCAAATCTCACCGAAACAATCAAAAGACTCGAAGCAGAAAACGATAATCTCAGAAATGTGCAGATCATCTCCCCAGCTGTTTCTGATAAACAGTATTCTGAAAAAATCTTACTCCTTGAAAACAAAAACAAAGAACTCGAAACCGCACTCATAACTGCAAAAAATGAAAACACTGAATTCTCAAAGAAAATTGAAGAATGCGCATCGATTTCAGATGAATATAAATCAGCACTTCAGGAAATTGAAGAAATAAAATCACACCTTACTCTCTGCGAAAAAGAATTAAAAATCAAGTGTAATGAAGTTGAAAAAAACAAAACAAAAATAAATACTCTTATCACAGAAAAAAACAATGTCGAGAAAAGAATAACCGAACTTGAAGTTCAGAACAACGTCTTGTCACAAAGAAATTCCGAATGCGAAGAAGAAATTTCAAATCTCCGAGAAACAAATAAAACCATCATATTTGAAAATGCAGAAAAGATAAATGCTCTTGAAAGTGAACACGCCAAAGCCAAGCTTACCGTTCAAAAGGAGCTGAAACTTTACAGCTACTATATAGACAGAGCAGAGCTTACCGTTGCAGAACTTACAAAACAAATCGAGCAAATAAAACAGTCTGTCAACAACTCCGAAATTTAAACATAGCATTTCTTTTTTGGGGAAAGGGGTGCAAAACGATGAAAAAAAATTGGTTGCGTAGGTTCCAAAAAAAAGAAGACGGTGCCGTAATGGTTATTGCAGCTCTCGGTCTTGTTGCTTTTCTTTCGGTTGTGTCGCTCGTTACCGATATGGGCCTTAAATATCACCAAAAAAGCAAACTGCAAAGTGCAATGGATTCGGCTGCGCTTGCGGCAGTAAGATATATGCCCGATGAACAGACCGCAAGATCGGTTGCTCTTGAATACGTTGAGAAAAACGGTTTTTCTGCAGACAGCGTTACAATTGAATTTCCGTCGGACGAAATAATCCGCGTGAGCGATTCCGTGCAAAGTAAAACAATTTTTGCTAGTCTTTTCAAAATTAATTCTGTTCAGATTAATGCAAAAGCTGCCGCGAAATATGTCGATAAGGATGTAGGAATAGATTTTGATTATCTAATGTTTCACGGTGACAATTCGCAATTCACGCTGAACGGCCATTATAACATAGGCGGAAGCGTTTTCGGTAACGGAAATGTTTATGCAGACGGTGGCGGATGCACAATAACGGGAACTGTTTTTTCTGCAGGACAAGCATCATATAACCAGAGCAGCATAACCGTAAATCATATTTCAAGCAATGTAAGGCCTCAGCCCATGCCCGATTTCGACGAAATGATAATGGCATCCGTACCGATTGTTGATGAGGGAATGTTCAGCAAAACCTACACACACATCGACAAATCGAATTTTTATCTTAACAGATATTCTGCAGGCAAGGTAATTGATTCATCAGTTTCAATTAACGGCAATACCTATTGCGACGGAACACTTTCAACAAGCTATCATTCCGATGTGCTCGTAATTTACGGCGATTTATATGTTGCAGGGGATTTCACTCCTCAATGGCCCGTTTTTGTAATAGGAAATGCTTCCACTGTCGGAAACCTTACCACAACCTGGGACAAATCGCTTATGGTCGGCGGAGATTTATATGTTGAGGGAGACACCACTCTCAATGGACATACTACCGTATACGGCAACTGTTTTTACGTTGGCGGAGACCTTATAAGAAGTTCAACCTATAATCTACAATGCGATTGCGAAACCTATGTAGGCGGCAATATAACCCTTAACGGTCCGTCGGTTTTCAACGGTCCCGTATATTGCCGAGGATTTTTCGACAAGCAAGGCAGTGTGCCGATGACTGTCAACGGTAACATTTATGCCTATGATAAATTAAAGCTGCAAAGCGGAGGAACAACCGTTAACGGAAGTATCTTCGTTTGGGGCAAAACCGCTTCATCCGGTGAAACAGCAACGGATATCTCAGGACCGTTCACTCTGAACGGCGATTTATATAACAGGAAGGGCGATTTATCTCTTTCAGGTCAAGGCGCATATACAATCCGAGGCATAATTTACAGCGGCGGCAAGCTTTCGACCAATCAGGGGTCAAGCGGCATAACGCTTGACGGCTGTATGATAGCTGAAAAAGATATCTTAATTGGCGGCAGTGCGCATACATATAATGAATCCGGAGGAACACTCTCGATTTATTCAAGAGATGGTGACATCACTCTCTATTCACAGCAGAGCGGTTTTGACTCATGGGGAATAATCTATGCACCAAAAGGCAATGTTGCGCTTGCTTCGGGAAATTTTGATATCCACGGAAGCATCATCGGCAACACAATAACCTGCAACCCCGGCGGACTTAATATGTCATATAACGATCGTCAGCTCCCCTATTCAAAGAAAGTTAAAGCATCTGTTCTTATTGAATGACAAATAAAAAAGATAACCCCTCGGCTTAAAAACCGAGGGGTTGACTTATTGATTGTTTAATTATTTTTCTTCCTTCTTCTTGTGGAAGAGAATTTTGTCAACGGGGAAATAGAGGAAGAACTGAACTGCAGAGCAAATCATTGTTGCAATGTTCTTTGCAGCTGTTTCTTCAAGATTCCAACCAACAAAAACTTCCTTAAGAGTGGGGTTAAGCCAAGCTGAGAAGAAGATAAGAGCGATTGTGAAAACTATGTAAATGGGAAGTGCAACAGCAACATTTGCGCCCGAGTTGAAAGTCTTTTCTTTGTTAACAAAGAATGCAACAATCTGAGCGATGATGTTTGCAACGTTGCTTACGATGAAATAGCCGAGACCGCCGACTGCAACGGGATAAACAAATACCCACCAAGCAAAATCCTGGCTATAAAGGTCTGCAATTGCGGGGATGAGATTAAGTGTGTTGAGAAGAACGAACTGAACAATCATTGCAAGAAGGCTTACAACAATAAACTTAACAAACTGCCAGATTGTTACAAGAAGTGAGCCTTTGCTCTCGGCAGCTTTGTCGATCTGATTTAATTTACCCATTTAAAAAATCTCCTAACATTTAGTATTCGATATATTATATCATAAATTCATCTTCGTTGGCAAGTCAAAAAATGAAGTTGTTTTTTGTGCAACATTACTCAACAATGTCAATCAAAATATCTGCACTCTTCGTTTTTTCTTTTCCGAAAGTCACGGATTCAGCAAATTTTGCCGCCGCACGTTCAAACATCTTCGCATCATTGCAATATAATGTTGCAATTTTTTCACCTTTTCCGACCCAATCTCCCGTCTTTTTGTGAAGAATGATACCTGCAGACGGGTCAATTTCATCCTCTTTGCATAGTCTGCCTGCACCAAGTTCAACACAAACCGAGCCTATCCCCTCGGCATTCATGTGAACAACATAACCGCTTTCAGGTGCGGTAAAGTGATATTCAGCATCGGCTTTCGGGAACAGGTCGGTATTTCGAATATAATCGGGATTGCCGTTCTGAAGAGTAACCATTTCGCAAAGCTTTTCAAGAGCTGAGCCGTCATCAATTTTGGATTTTGCAAGAGCTTTGCATTCCTCAAAATTACCTTTACCCGCAAGCTGAAGAAGTTTTGCGGCAAGAAGAATTGAAATTTCGGTTAAATCCTTGGGACCATTGCCGTTGAGAGTGTCAACCGCTTCAATAATCTCAAGGGAATTACCTATATTGTGGCCGAGCGGAACATCCATATCGGTAATCAGTGCCGCAATTTTTCTGCCTGCTCCCCTGCCGATTTCAACCATTTTTTTTGCAAGAAGCTTTGCAGATTCTTCATCTTTCATAAACGCTCCGCTTCCGCACTTGACATCAAGCACGATGCACTCAGCACCGCCCGCAAGCTTTTTGCTCATAATGCTCGACGCTATAAGAGAAACATTGTCAACAGTCGCAGTAACGTCACGCAAAGCATAAAGCTTTTTGTCGGCAGGGCAAAGCTTGCCCGACTGACCCGTCACGCATATACCGCATTGATTGACAACCGAAATAAACTCATCGGATTCAAGAGATGTTCTGAATCCCGGAATTGACTCAAGCTTGTCAACAGTACCGCCCGTATGACCGAGACCTCTGCCGCTCATTTTTGCAACTTTAACTCCGCAGGATGCAACGATGGGCGCAACGATCAAAGTGGTTTTATCTCCGACACCGCCTGTCGAATGCTTGTCACCCGTAACGCCGTGTATACCCGATAAATCAGCCATATCACCCGAACGCGCCATTGCATCTGTCAAATCAAGAGTTTCCCTTTCGTTCAGACCGTTGAAGCATATCGCCATAAGAAGTGCTGAAAGCTGATAATCGGGCACAGAGCCGTCTGCTGCAGAAAACGCAAAATATTCAATCTCATCTTTTGATAATTCAAATCCGTCACGTTTTTTTCGAATAATATCAACAAAATTCATATCAAACCTCACGTTTGTCAAAAGATAAAGGAAGAAGTTCGGATAAAGTCACAATCTTAAAATCATCAGCAGTTTTTCCAATTATAATTTCAAAATCACCCGAACAGAACTCCTTCATAACCTGCCTGCACACTCCGCACGGAGGACAGTAATTATCGGGATTTTCGTCCTCTGATTCTCCGCCGACAACCGCTATCTTCACAAAGTTACGTTTACCTTCCGAAACAGCTTTGAAAAAGGCTGTTCTTTCCGCACAGTTAGTCGGTGAAAAAGCGGAGTTCTCAATATTGCATCCTGTATAAACAGTACCGTCTTTGCACAGAAGAGCCGCACCGACGGAAAATCCCGAATACGGCGAATAAGACATTTTTCTTGCTTTGAGTGCAAGATTAACAAGTTCTGAATTATTCATCGGCAGTCTCCAGAGCTATCTCAATCATTTTATTGAAGGTCTGCTCTCTTTCAAGAGCGGTGCATTCTTCTCCGCCCGCAAGAGGGCAATCGGAAATTGTGCAGATTGCAAGAGCTTTCTTTCCGCTTCTTGCGGCATTCATATAGAGTGCGGCAGCTTCCATTTCAACCGCAAGAACACCCATCTTCTGCCAATCGGCAAGGCTTGAAGCGTCATCATAAAAATTGTCGGAAGAAAGAATATTGCCGATAAACGGCTTTACGCCGAGTTTTTCGGCGGCATTCACTGCCTTCTGAAGAGTTGCAAAATCAGCCACGGGAGCGAATGCTCCCGGCAGTCTGTATTGCTCGGCATATGCGGAATTTGTGCACGCACCGAGCCCGAAAACAACATCACGAAGATGAAGCCCGGGGCTGATTGCGCCCGCAGAGCCGACTCTGATTATTGTTTCTACTTCATAAAAATTATAAAGCTCATAGGAATAAATTCCGATTGACGGCATACCCATACCCGATGCCATAACCGAAACACGCTTTTCTTTATAATATCCCGTATATCCCTGCACACCTCTTGTGTTGTTTACAAGCACGGGATTTTCAAGAAAATTCTCTGCTATATATTTCGCTCTCAAAGGGTCACCGGGCATAAGCACGGTTTTGGCAAAAGCATCTTTTTCTGTTGCCGCAATATGCGGTGTAGGTAAATTGCTCATAAAAGTCTCCTTAATATCCAGTTACTTCCTGATTCTTCACAAGCTTTACTATTGCGCTTGTGCCGAGTCTTTCACAGCCGAGTGCAAGATAATCCTCTGCATCCTCAAATGAGCGGATTCCGCCTGCGGCTTTCATTCTGACATTCGGTCCGATGTGCTTTGCAAAGAGTGCAATATCTTCTCTCGTTGCACCACCCTTTGAAAAACCGGTTGATGTCTTTATAAAATCGGCGCCCGACTCGGTAACAACTCTGCACATCTCAATTTTTTCTTCATCAGTAAGAAGGCAGGTTTCAACTATTACTTTTAATATTTTATCACCGCAAGCAGCTTTTACTTCTTTTATTTCATTTAAAATTTCATCAAATCTTCCGCTTTTAGCATAACCGACATTGATGACCATATCAATTTCGTCCGCACCGTTTTCAACCGCATTTTTTGCTTCAAAAGCCTTTACTGCGGACGTTGAATATCCGTTGGGGAAACCGATAACTGTACAAATAGCAAGCTTTCCGTCAACATAATCCGATGCCTGCTTAACATATGAAGCGGGAATGCAGACACTTGCGGTTTTATATTTCATTCCGTCATCGCAAATCAGTTATATGTCATACCACGTTGCATCAACAGCAAGAAGTGTGTGGTCGCAATGTGAAAGAATTTTTTCGATATTCATTTTAATCATTCCTCCGAAAGAGCATATTTTTCAATCATTTGCGCTACTCCGTCCTCTGCATTGGAGGGCGCAGAATATCTTGCACTTGCCTTACATATTTCGTCACCGTTTTCCATTGCAAACGAATAATGCGCAAACTTAAGCATTGTTGAATCATTCGATGCATCGCCGAATGACATCATTTCGTCTGCACTTATATCAAGTATCTCTCCGAGTCCTTTGAGTGCCGTACCCTTATCCGAGCCTACCGCTGTTGCGGAAACAACCCCAGCAAGCGCCGATGTCAGTACAAGACCACGCGATTCAAAGAAGTCAAAGATTGTGTTTTTCAAATCCTCATTACCGTAAAATACATCAATAAGCTCGGCTTCTTTTCCCTCTGTTGCGGCAATAATGTCATCACAAACAGTAAGCTTTGATGAAAACTCCTCGAGAAAGACTGTGGGCAGACCTGTATTTTTAAAATACTTCTCTGCTCCTTTCTGCACATAAATTTCTCCGTCAATATAGATATTGAAATAAACGGGTAAAGACACAAGCAGTTTAACCGCTTCCGATGTTACCTCAGCCAAAACTGTGTTACGGTAAATAAACTTTCCGTTGTTTCTGTCATAAACAGATGCACCATTTGAACACACAACATAGTCAACAAACGGAATCTGTTTCGTAACACCTGCTGTAAAATTAAGCGCACGTCCGGTTGCAATCGCAATTTTTATTCCTTTATTATGTGCCGATAAGAGAGCGTTCTTTGTTCTCGGAGCTACCGTAAGGTGGTCGGGCGACATAAGAGTTCCGTCAAGGTCGGAAGCAATAAGTTTGATTGGCATTTTATTTCTCCTTGCAAAAACGTCCTGATTTTTATTACTCATTAATTGTTTTATTATATCATCTACAAAGAATATATGTCAAGAAACGATAAATAACTTGTAATTAACACCAATCGGATATATAATAAAAAAATCTGAAACAAAAGAGGTGTGAAAATTTGAGCGGACAGTCACAATTTCAAAAGCGTAAACCGTCAAAAAAAGATATAACGGTTTTTATTTTAATGATATGTACAGCGGTACTTATCACCGTTTCGAGTATCATTTACAAGCAGAACTTTCTGCGCATATTGCCGCTCTATGTTTCACTTTTTATTGCACTGCTGCAGTCACGAGTCAACCGCTTTGCAAGCATGATAGGAAGCATCAATTCCCTGCTTTATGCCGCAGTTTATATGCACTATAACCTTTACGGCTCAGGATTATCGGCATTGTTGTTTTCGTTTCCGATTCAGCTGCTGACTTTTATCAGATGGAACAAAAACAAAAGCGGTCACTCAACAGTGCTCAGAAAAATGAGCCGACGCAACCTCACTCTGCTTCTGCTCGGTTCGGCCATCGTTTTGGTTGCAATGTGGTTTTTGCTTCCGCTTATCGGTTCACAGTATGTTTTTCTTGACAGCGCAACAACCCTTCTCGGCATACTGATATATTTTCTCACAATGTTTGCATATGTTGAGTATCCGTTTTTTATGATTATAAATGGTGCAATCGGCATCTTTCTTCACATTCAGATGCTCGGCGACACTCCCGAGATTATGCCGTTTCTTATTTTTGCGGTATATTCATTCATCTGCATCGTTTTTGCATTCTTTGAAGCAAGAAAGCTTTATAGAATTCAGCAGCAGACTCCGGCAAAATCAGAAAACAATACATTGGAGATAACAGAATGAACATTAAACTTATCGGAAAACCCGAAACAATAATATCAAATCCTCACGGCCGCCACAAATACTTTGCCTGGCCAACCGTTTCTCTTTTGCAGAACGGAACAGTCGCAGTCGGTGCATCAGGATTCAGAATCGAACACGTATGCCCGTTCGGAAAAGCGGTTATTTCTTACAGCTTCGACAACGGAAAAACCTACACCCCGCCCGCACCCGTAATCGATACGCCGCTCGATGACAGAGACGCAGGAATCTGCACCTTCGGTAAAAGCGGAATGATATTCACTTCATTCAACAATTCCGCAGAATTTCAGAGAAGTTGCAATCAGGATAACGAATATGCGCAAAGCTATATCAACACAATCACCAAGGAGGAAGAAGAAAAATATCTCGGAGCAAATTTCAGAATAAGTAACGATTACGGAGTAACCTTCGGAGATATTCAGCACTCACCCATCACCTCCCCTCACGGACCGACCGAGCTTAAGGACGGAACGATTCTTTGGGCAGGGAACAATTTCAATGATGTTTACAACGGAATTGAGGTTCATAAATTAAATCCCGAAAACGGTGAAACTGAATTTATCGGAAAAATCACGACAGACTGCAATGATTTCTTTCTTAATGAGCCTCACCTGATTGAGTTACCTGACGGAACACTCATCTGCCATATGAGAGCCGACAATGAAAACGATACGGTATTCACGGTTTTTCAGAGCTTTTCATATGACAAAGGAAAAACGTGGACACCTATTGAAAGGCTTCTTGACGAAACAGGCGGTGCTCCTCCCCATCTTATATTGCTCAGCTCCGGAATTCTTCTTTGCACTTACGGACGAAGAAAAATGCCATACGGAATTATGGCAATGGTGAGCATTGACGGCGGAAAAAGCTGGGAAAAGAACATCAGAATTTACGAAAGTTTCGGAAGCGATGACATAGGATACCCGTCAACAATCGAGTTTGATGACGGAACACTTCTCACCGTTTTCTACGCTACCGATTCGGATGACAAGCCCTGCGAAATCATGCAGCAAAGATGGAAAATCAATATTGAATAAAAAAGAAACCAAGAAAGTTTTCGCTTTCTTGGTTTCTGATTCTTAAGGAAGAATATTGCCTGCCGAGCGGTAAATTTCATACCACTCTTCACGGGTAATATTTATCTCGCTCGCTTTTATGCAGTCTGTCAAACGGGTAAGATTGGTTGTACCTGTAACAGGCTGCATTTTTGCAGGATGACGGAGTATCCAAGCAAAAGCAACCGCGGTTTTTGAAACGCCGTATTTTTCTCCTATAGATTCAAGTGTTTTGTTAAGCTCGGGGAATTTCTCATTATCAATGAAACAGCCTTCGAAGAATCCGTACTGCATCGGCGACCACGGCTGAACAGTTATTTTATTTAAACGGCAGAAATCAAGCACTCCGCCGTCGCGGTTAATCGCAGAATCGTTATACATATTAACATTTATCCCCGACTGAATCATCGGAGCGTGCATTATTGAAAACTGAAGCAGATTAACGCACAAAGGCATATCAAGGCAGGACTGCAAAAGCTGCATCTGATAGGGATTCTGATTTGACACACCGAAATGGCGTACTTTTCCCGATACTTTAAGCTCATCGAATGCTCTTGCAACCTCTTCAGGCTCCATAAGAGCATCGGGTCGGTGAAGAAGAAGAACATCGATATAGTCAGTACCGAGTCTTTCAAGACTTCCGTTAACCGAGTTGATTATGTGCTCATATGAAAAATCAAATCTGCCCTGACGGATTCCGCATTTTGTCTGGATGATTACATCCTCTCGCATTGACGGAGTGATAGCTTTCCCGAAAACCGATTCGCTTTTTCCGCCACCGTAAATATCCGCATGGTCAAAGAAATTTGCACCGTTTTCAAGTGCGGTATTGATAAAATCCGAAACTTCTTTTTCATTCATATTGCTGATTCGCATACATCCGACCGCAACCGTCGGCACCTGCAAACCGCTTTTTCCAAGTTCAATTTTATACATATTCTGTCTCCTTATATTTTAATCCCATTCTTTGCTGTTACAGTTTCGAGCTTTTTTCCTTTGTTTCTTTATCCTTGATAATAATGATGACGAGCGAAACCGCAAGACTCGGCAGTGCAAGGCAGAGCGATACAGTCGGAATTGATGAGTTGCCGAAATGAGTTATCAGCGAAATTCCGACAAGATATGTAACAACATAACCGATACCAAGCGCAAACATCTGAAGAGATACAATTGATGAACGAAGGTTTGTAGGCGAGAATTCGCCTACCATAAGGCAGTTGATATCGGTGATCACAAAACTCCACCGTAAACATTATGGTTGAATATTATGTCAGCACTATGTGAAGCCACGGTAACGCGATTATCGGCAAATAAATTTGAAAGAATTATTTGCTGAATTATAAATTATCCGTTTTCTCTCTGTCTCATTTTTATTTTATGCCAACTGATATATCCGTAAATATCATTTACAAGGAACGCAACAAAGCAAACGATAACAGAAACATATCTGATATTCGATATGCTTGCAAGCACCCACAATATAATCAAAACAATATCGTTCGAAGCATAAGCCAATGCGAAATAAGCACTTCGTCTGAAAGTAAGATATACGGCTACAAAGCTTGTTGTAACAGACAGTGTGCTTGGCAGAATATTTGCGGTATTAAAACACTCCAGGATAAAGTAAAAGACTACAGTCACCAAAGCGGTAATTATCCACATAAACACTATTTCTTTTTTGCTTATGGAATTGACTTTGACTTCCGCTTTGTTGCCTCTATACGGGTTTCTGAGCCACGAGATTAATGCGAATATTGACATAGGCATTGTCATGCCGAGATAGGTAATCATTTCACCGTAATAATCGAATGTGTATGAGATAATCCCATAGAGAACACTGAATATTACCATTAACAACTGACCAAAAGGATTGCCTTTGGCGTTAAATATAAGCGATGTTACACCAATTAAAGATGCAGCTAATGTCAGATAATTTTCTCTGTCAAAAACACAAAATGATGCAATAATCAGAATAACCGACGAGCTCCATAAAAATATCTCAACTTTTGAAAAATATTTTTTCAATTCCTACACTCCTAAAAAACAAGCATTCGCATCACATCTTCAAAGACCTAACGATGTGCAAACGAATGCTTTTTGCATTACACTACCCGGTGGCAGTTAATTATTCATTTTTCAGAATTATATCATAGGTCAAAAAAATTTGCAAGATAAATTCTTATTTATCGGTTTACCGCTCATATTTTACTGTTCCACCGTCGATTTTACATACTGACGGTGTAAGATTTTCGAATATGTCAATTGCCTTGATTGAATGATTGTTCTGATATACCTTGTAGGCTTCCGCAAGGTCTTTTTACTGCTTGTTTGTAAAGTTATAGTTGCACGAAACAAAAAGAGGTGTAGCGGAAGTCTTTTTTGAAATGGACGCCGTAAAGCCTGTCCGAAATTTCAACATCGGCGATTATAATTGTACCGTAATCGTTGCCTTCATCGGGTTTCTGATAATCACCGCGCAAGGTAATGAATTTTTTAATATGAATATTGCCCGCAACATTGTATCTGCCTTCAGGAAGCCATACCGTTCCGCCGCCGTTTTCAAAGCAATCGTCAATTGCTTTCCGGATAACAGCGGTAACATCACTTTCGCCCATGTTATCTGCATTGTAAGGCGGGTTTGTAACGTCTATACAGCAATAAAAATATCCTCTCTGTAATATCACAAATTATGTTTGTTCTTATTTCACATCACATTAAGCCCAAGATTTCCACAAAAAAGATGCCGCCGAAGCGACATCTTCTGAAATTTTATTTATTACAATGTTTATCGAATGACGGATTGAAAGCGTAGAAATTCTTTTCGTCGAGCTTATCGGTTGCGAGTCTGAGACCTTCACCAAATCTTTGAAAGTGAACAATCTCTCTTGCGCGGAGGAATTTAATCGGTTCTCTGACATCGGGGTCATCGACAAGTCTGAGAATATTGTCATAGGTAGTGCGTGCTTTTTGCTCTGCCGCAAGGTTTTCGGTCATATCGGTGATAACATCGCCCTTGCTCTGAATATACGCCGCCGTGAAAGGTACACCTGCCGCGGATGACGGATAAACGCCCGCAGTGTGGTCAACAAAATAAGCGTCAAATCCGTGCTTTTTGATATCCTCTTCAGAAAGATTTCTTGTGAGCTGATAAACAATCGCTCCGATCATCTCAAGATGCGAAAGTTCTTCCGTACCTACATTGGAAACAAAAAGGTCCCTGTTGCAGTATAAATTCCGTTCAATCGGCAGGGGAAAGAACCGAACATACAAAACCACCTCAATCGATGCAGATATCAGCACCGATAAGAGGTGGTTTGATGTTTTTGTGGGAATAGTTTGATAAATTGGAATTTGTCTGGTTGATTATAGTACTGTATAGCACGAAATATTTACGCCTCAAAACAGTAGTCTATTTCCTATTTTTAGTGAGTACCTAACCACCATTCGGTGTATGCATCAGGATAATTGGTTTTGAATCCGGTTACGCCCATATCGCATATCTGTTGCCACCACTCAGGGTAATCGCCAAGATTTGAAAATACTTTGATTCCCATAGACGCAAACATATCAACATCATCTTTGGTGAATGCCTCGTTATTGAGGCCGACTTCCCAAAGGTCGGATTTTTTAACGAAATCCATTGTCTGTTCATTGATAAAGCGAATATTCGCACCAAAACGCAGTCCTTCGGGTTTGCCGTGTTTACGGTAATGTTCCTGCATTTCTTCAAGCACTTCCAAATCGCCCGAGAAAAATATGTATTTTGAAACGTTTACGGATTTTGCAAGAATTTCATCCATACGCGGACACATACCTTTACATTTAAATTCAACCTCAACGGTGAGGCCATAATCAACAGTTGACAACCATTCATCAAATTCCTGAAAGGTAATCAGATGAGTCACTCTTTCTTCAACATAATCCGGTGGTGTGATCATGCGTCTGCCTCCGAAGTGCTCCGTCCAAGGATATGGAGGATATTTAAGCTTGAGCGCATTACGATATGGTATATCAAACTTCTTGATCTGCTCAGTTGTCATTTCTTTAAGAACATCACGATGCTTTTCAAAAGTCATATAACCCATATTGCCGTTATGAGTTACAATTATTTCCCCGTCGCCGCTCAGTTGGATGTCCATTTCAATGCCCTCAAAACCAAGCTCGGCGGCTTTTTTGAATGCTTCCAGCGAATTTTCAGGAGCAAACTGTGTAACTCCCGTATGTGCGATTCTCATTGGCATTCCACAATACTCTTTTTTCATTATTTCGTCCTCTTTAAATTTTAAATCCGTTCAAGAAATTGTTATTTGTTTATTTATTTCTTCCTTTTTGTTTTGGTACAGGCAGTTCGTGATACATTTCATTGAAAAAGCTTATCAGAAAAGTTTCGTTGCATCATCACTCAAAAATGTCAATAATTAATTTGCGTATTTCTTCAATTGCTATATTAAATGCTTGTCTGATAACTCTTATGGCTTTTTCAAAGAAGCTTTCCGTTTCAAGCTCGGCATTCTCTCCGTCGCCGGAATAACAGCCGATGTTGTTGCTTGTTATTTCATTGCCGTAGAAATCTGTCATACAGCCGTCCTTAATCTCAAAGCCTGCACCGATTAACGGTGAACCCTCTGCAAGCTGATATGCTTTTATCGGATCATCGCCGCCCACAAAGCCGGGAAGAGTGTTTAAAGCATCCTTATCAAATGCCGGATTAAAAGTATTGTAATAGCAGTTGTTCGCAAAAACATTATTCCAGGTTTCCATTTCGTTGTTCATATGATAAAACTTATGGCCGTCTTTAAAAACTATAATGTTGTTCGCAAACAGCGAATCATAAATCTGAGTCATCTGGAATTCGGATGAATTGATTATTGTGTTGTTGTAAAAGCTGAAATTCCATTCGCCATCGGATACGCCGATTTTGTTTCTGCCCTGATTGTCATTAACGGACAGACAGTATCTTACCGTGTTGCCTCTGTTACCGCCTTCAGCAGGATTGTTGCACATAAAGCGCATATTATCGTGCGAATAAATGTATTCGTATGTGCAGTTATATGAGCCGTGGTCAAAATCCACTGTCATTCCGTCACCGTAGTTTTTCTGACCTGCTATTTCGCAGTAGCTGAAAGTACAGTTTGAGGAATAATGAGTCCACATTGCAGCGGTAAAATAAAGGATTTCTCCGTTTTCATCAAGTCCTACTCCCTGGCAAACGTCAATCGCACGGCAATGCGTTACCAAAGCACCGTCACAGCCTTCAAGAACAACCGCTTCACCGTCCATATTGTAAAATTCACAGTTCTTTACAAGTGCATTTTTGTTCAGGTTCTGAGATCCGGTGAAAAATATACCGTTGCCGACATCGTATATTTTGCAGTTTACAGCGTGAAAATCGTTGACGGGATAAGGTGAACCGCCATAACGCTTGATAACAATTGCGGCTCTGCCCGAAATAGGACCTTCAACATAATTGTCACGAGAGGTTACGGTGTAATTCTGCATATCGTGAAATTCGCAGTTTTCTATTCTGACACCCTTGGATTCCTTCGTAACTCCGTCAACCCAGATACCGCCGCCGTTGTGCGCCGTGATTTCAAAGCCCGAAACGGTTACATAGGAGCAGTCAAAAAGCTTCATAACAGCATCTCTTGCATCGGTGTTGAGATGCGGCTTATCGCCCTCACCGTAAGAGGAGATGACAATGGGATTATCCTGAGTTCCCGAGCAAGTAAGCGTAATGGCGCAGTCATAGTCGCCGTCTGCCCTGAACAGAACTTTGTCACCCGCTTCAAGTGTTAAAGAGGCTATGTTATTAACGGTTTTCCAGGCAGAGGTTTCGGATAAACCCGTGTTTTCGTCATCACCCGACACGCTGTCGATATAGTAAGTTGTTCCTGCAGCAAACACAAACGGAGTTACACTAAGGGTGATTACAATAGTAAGAATTACCGATAAAAGCTTTTTCATCACAATACCTCCATAAATTTAAACAAATATAATTATTGACTGAATTATACGTTGTTTTTAGTGTATTAAATTGTTGTTCTGATAAATTGGAATTTTGTATTTTTTTGCAGAATTAATAACGATAGCAAAGTCTGCCGTAAGGTGCGGCATCACCCTTTGTATAGAATGAATCCGGATCATTTTCGATGTAATTATCTGCCCATTTAAAGTTGAAACCGTCGTTGGAATCAACAAGAGCTTTTGAAACCCTGAGCATCAGCTTGTTGTCCTCATAACGGATTTCGGCTTCGCCTGTTTTGGTGAAAACTCCGTCTGTGTTCTTCTCGACGTTGGTTTTGCCGTTAACAGGTGCGGTGCGGTTGACAACAATGTTTTCATTAATGAACAGAGTCATCCAGCTTCCGCCGTCAGGAGAAGAAAGTGCATCGGCTGTATCAACATAGAAATAATAGTTTTCCGTATCCTCTGCGACCTTCATATTGACAATATCGTTTCTGCCCGATGAATCGGATATCGGATTCTGAGCAAAGTCAACCGAATTTCTGTCGGCGGTGTCGTTTTCGTAATCTCTGTATACCGACCTTATTTTCTCCGAATCCCATTGCGAAAAGCTGCCGTTAATATCTATAGTCACGTTCGGACTTTTTGCAACTCTGCCTGTTACGCCCTTGAACTTTGCGATATAATTTACCATCTGCATATAGTAGTTATCGCCGAGAATACCTGCGGAGGGTTCAACATCACGGGAGGTATTTTCATCAGCACAGTCAACAAAAATTACAGGATAGTTTTCTTCGGGAGACTGCCTTTGAGCAACCCACTCGTTAAAGCCTGTTATGAAAATAATATCGGGATTCATTTTAATTGCAAACTCCCATTGCTCTGCAAAATTATAGCCGTAAAGCATTGCATTTTCAGATGAATCATTTTCACCGTTATGCCATGAGCGTGTGCGATCGTTTGCGCCGTACCATGCGGTTTTGCTGAATGTGCAGGTGTCAGAATGCTGAGCTACGGAAACGTTCATAATTTTAACGTTGTTTTTTCTGAAAACAGATTGATAGGTGAGTGAACGATCAAATTCCATCCACGGGAAACCGTCATCGACCTTGTCCGCATTCGGCCATTGAGATTGCTTTATTCTGAAATATTCTTTGGCTTCGGGTTTTATCTCACCGTCATTTTCGTTGCCGATAATCAGCGGCTTGCCGTCAAGACGAAACCACAATTCATCAAGTCGGGGATATTTCGCTCTGAGTTCGGCATTGTTATAAATTTCATCGTAAATTCTGTTGATTGTATCGGCGGCGTAGGAGTTAGTGTAGTATGCGATTTTCGGGACATCCCAACCTTGAAGAAGGTATTCATACCATACGCCGATAAGTTTTTTGGCGGGTTCGGAATATGTGAATGCGTTTGTTGTGTCGATAACTATGAAATCAACTGCAGCGTCCGTCAGCATCTGAACATGCTTTCTTAAAACCCATTCGTCGCTTGCGGAATAATATCCAAGCAGAGGTTCGCCCCAAAAATGGAATTCCTGCTGATTTCCGCCGCCTGATTGGAGCCACTTTTCTTCTGATGTTATCGCATCGGGGTCGTCTTTAACAATTTTTGTGTTGTCAAGTATTCTGTTACTTCCGTGCTGACCGTGCCAGAGAAAATAGAAAAC
>JAZNHM010000176.1:0-5077 GCA_045576955.1 Acutalibacteraceae bacterium
GCCGTAATAGCTCCAGAGGAAAGCGCAGATTTTAAGCTTCTTCTCGGGCTCTGAAAGAGTGTGGACTCTGTCGGGATATATTCTTACGATTTCTGCAGGACCAAGTTCCTTGACTAAATCATAATCGAGCTTTTCGAATGCGAATGATTCAAACGAAACGCAGTAGCCGTCGGAATCCTTGCCGATAAGGATGGGCAGTCTGCCGACCTTATCTCTTGCGGCGATGATGCTTCCGTCTTCGAGAAGAATCAGCACGGAAAGCGAGCCGTCAATCTTTTCCTGCGCGTAACGGATGCCGTCAACGAAGCTGGACTTCTGGTTGATGAGCGCCGCAACAAGCTCGGTGGAATTGATTTTGCCCGAGGTCATTGTTGTGAAATGGCAGCCGCCGTCATTGAGGAATTCTTCTATGAGTTCATCTGCGTTATTGATGCAGCAGATGGTTGTTATCGCATAAACGCCGAGGTTTGAGCGTATAAGAATGGGCTGCGGGTCGCTGTCGCTGATGCAGCCGATGCAGGCATTGCCCTGCATTTCGTCGGTGATGCCGGCAAATTTTGTTCTGAAAGGTGAGTTTTCGATATTATGGATGTCGCGCTGAAAGCCTTTTTTCTCGTTAACTGCCGCCATACCGCCTCTGCGTGTGCCGAGGTGGGAATGGTAGTCAACGCCGAAAAACACGTCAAGAACAACATCTCTTCTCGATGTTGCGCCGAAAAAGCCTCCCATATTTTTACCTCCGGTAAAGTGATTTAAGTGCAAAATGCAGAGTGCAGAACGCAGAACGAAGGGTGGGCGTTGCCCACACCCGAATTAATTTTGCATTTTGCATTTTGAATTTTGCATTTATTTATTGAACTTTTCTTCAATTTTTGCGTTAGCTGCAAGAACCTTTTCAGTTGCCTTTGCTCTTGCTTCAGCAAGCTTTTCAGCAAGCTCTGTATCTGAAACCGCAAGAATCTGTATGGACAACAAAGCGGCATTGACTGCACCGTCAATCGCAACCGTTGCAACGGGAATGCCTGCGGGCATCTGTACGGTTGAGAGAAGTGCGTCCATGCCGTCAAGAGTAGATGATTTTACGGGTATACCGATAACAGGGAGGGTTGTGTTGGCTGCAATTGCACCTGCAAGGTGAGCTGCTTTGCCTGCGGCGCAGATGATTGCACCGAAGCCGTTGAGGATTGCGTTCTGAGCAAATTCCTTTGAATGCTCGGGTGTTCTGTGAGCTGAGTAAACGTGAACCTCGAAGGGTACACCGTATTCTTCAAGTGTGTTTATTGCTTTTTCAACAACGGGCAAATCGCTGTCGCTACCCATAATAATTCCGACTTTTTTCATGGTTATCCTCCTTGAGTTATCATAAAATCTCATTTGATGTCATTATACTATATAATACTCTTATATTGCAAGACCTTATTAAATAAAATTTATATAACATTTATTTATTTGTGCAGTTTTGTTTTGTCACTTACACCGAAAGAATATGTTAGTGTTGACAAACCCATGTATCGGATGATAAAATGAATAAAATCTCGGGTACATAATGTATCCGATTTTTTGTTAAAAGGAGAAAACAGAATGACAATTCTTGAGCTTTTTATTATTGCCGTAGGTCTTTCGATGGATGCGTTTGCCGTTGCGGTCTGCAAGGGACTTGCTGTTAAAAAGGCAGGCATAAAACAGATGGCTCTTGCGGGTCTTTGGTTCGGCGGATTCCAGGGACTGATGCCGCTTATCGGCTATTTCCTCGGCACAACATTTGAAGCTTATATAACAAAATTTGACCATTGGATTGCCTTTATTCTTCTCGGATTAATCGGTGCAAATATGATTAAAGAGGCACTCTCAAAAGACGATGACTGCGACTGCGACGGAAAAGCAGGCTCAATGGCGGTCAAGGAGATGTTCACCCTCGCTGTTGCAACAAGCATCGACGCGCTTGCCGTCGGTGTAACTTTTGCTCTTCTGCCCGATGTCAATATCGGCGCGGCTGTCGGTTTTATCGGAATAATCACATTTGCACTTTCGGCAGTCGGCATCAAAATCGGCAATATTTTCGGCGTTAAATTCAAGTCAAAAGCCGAGCTTGCAGGCGGAATTATCCTCATTCTTATGGGACTCAAAATTTTGCTCGAGCACCTTGGAGTTATCAATTTTTAATGCAGAATGCAGAATGAAGGGTCGCTGCGCTCCGATTTTATATAATTGAAAAGGCGGTAGATTATGCCCAGAAAAGATTCAAGAAACACAAAAATGAAAATAGTCAATGCCGCGTGGGAGCTGTTTTATGAAAACGGCTATGAAAACACGACCATTGAGGATATCGTTGAGCGTTCCGAAACTTCGAAAGGCTCGTTTTACCATCATTTTAGCGGAAAGGATGCCCTGCTTTCAACGCTTTCCTATCTTTTTGACGATAAGTATGAGTCTCTCGAAGGCATGATTGACCTTAACGGCGATGCATTTCAGACTCTTCTCGACCTCAACCGTGAGCTGTTCTTTATGATTGAAAACCGTATTTCATTGGATTTGCTTGCGAGAATGTACTCGACTCAGCTCATCACAACGGGCGAAAAGCATTTGCTTGACAATAACAGAACCTACTTTAAACTTTTGCGTAAAATCATCTCTCACGGTCAGCAGAACGGCAGCCTCAGAGCCGACGTTTCGACCAATGAAATTCTCAAGGCATATGCGCTTTTTGAGAGGGCGCTGCTCTATGATTGGTGCATCTGTAACGGCAACTATTCGCTCTGCAATTATTCGCAGTCACTCATGCCGATGTTCCTGAACGGGTTTAGAAACAATGCATAATTGTTAAAAGTCTTTTTTAAATTAAATTTTTTGTCCAAATAATCGTGCAGTTTGAAACACCTTGTAAATCAAGGTGTTTTTTATAATATCTGCAAATAAAGTATGAACTAAATTCTATAACGTAGTCTGTATTGCATATGTATGAACTATTTGTTAATATACTAATACTTTAAATTAATAAACCCCCACAGGAGGCATATTATGGCAGAATTTTTTAACTTTCAGAAGATGGACGGCAATACCATCCAGATTCTCATCGCCATGGTAATTTATATGGCGGCAGTTATCGGTATCGGTATTGCTTTTGCAAAAAAAGCAAACACTAACTCGGAAAACTATTTCCTCGGCGGCAGAAGCCTCGGTCCTTGGGTAACGGCAATGAGTGCTGAAGCTTCCGATATGAGCGGCTGGCTTCTTATGGGTCTGCCCGGTGTTGCATATTGGTGCGGTCTTGCCGATGCGGCATGGACAGCAATCGGTCTTGCAATCGGTACATATTTCAACTGGCTCATCGTTTCAAAGCGTCTTCGCAGATACAGTATCAGAGCCAACAACTCAATCACTCTTCCTGAATTTTTCTCAAACAGATTCCGTGAAAACAAGAAGCTCATTATGACTCTTTCAGCTCTCTTCATTCTTGTTTTCTTCACAGTTTATGCAGCGAGCTGTCTCAAGACCTGCGGTCAGCTTTTCTCAACACTTTTCGGCGCATCATATCAGAGTATGCTCATCGTCGGTGCGATTTTCGTTCTTGTTTACACTATCCTTGGCGGCTTCCTTGCTGAAAGTGCATCCGACTTTATGCAGGCAATCGTTATGATTGTTGCTCTTACCGTTGTTGTTGTTCTCGGCACAATCAAGGCAGGCGGCATCGGCGCAATCATTGATAACGCACAGGCTATCCCCGGTTTCCTTGAATTCTTCGGCATCGCATCTCCCGCACTCGGCGAAAACGGCGCACAGATTGTTGAAGCAGGCAAGCCCGTATTCGGTGAAGCAGGCAAATACACACTCCTTTCCGTATGTTCCTGCATGGCTTGGGGCCTCGGCTACTTCGGTATGCCTCAGGTTCTTCTCCGCTTTATGGCTATCCGCAAGGAAGAAGAGCTCAAGAGCTCAAGAAGAATCGCAATGGTATGGGTTGTTATTTCACTCGGTGTTGCAGTATTTATCGGTATCATGGGCAGAATGCTCTTCCCTGTTAACCACCTCACATCTGTTGATGCCGAAAGCATTTTCATCACTCTTTCAACAAGTTTCCTTCCCCCGATTATTGCAGGCTTTGTTATGGCAGGTATCCTTGCAGCAACTATCAGCTCATCCGACTCCTACCTTCTCATCGCCGCATCGGCAGTTTCAAAGAACGTTTTCCAGGGTATCTTCAAGAAGAATGCTTCGGATAAGCAGGTTATGACTGTTTCAAGAATCACCCTTCTTGCAATCACCGTTATTGCTACCGTTATTGCTTTTGACCAGGACAGCACAATCTTCAACGTTGTTTCGTTTGCATGGGCAGGCTTCGGTGCAACATTCGGTCCTCTTATGGTATTTTCACTCTTCTGGAAGAGAATCAACAGACCCGGTGCAATCGCAGGTATGGTCAGCGGTGCCGCAATGGTATTCATCTGGAAGCTTGTAATCAAGCCTATCGGAGGAGTTTTCGGCATCTACGAGCTTCTCCCCGCATTCATCATCTCCAGCATCGTAATCGTTATTGTTTCGCTCATCACAAAGGCTCCTTCAAAGGAAATCGAAGAAGATTTCGAAGCAGTCAAGGCAGGCAAGTAATTATAAAAAACCATATGAACCGTTTCGCTTTCGGCGAAACGGTTCTTTTTTATTTGCAATTCTGTCTAATATATGTTACAATAAACTATATATTGCTTTAAAGCATTTACAAGGAGTACGGTATGGAAAAATATCTTATCAACCCCAATCAGAAGCTTTCAAAAATCAATAAGGATATTTACGGCCATTTTTCAGAGCATCTCGGAAGATGCATATATGAAGGACTTTACGTTGGCGAGGATTCAGAAATCCCCAATGTCAACGGTATGAGAAAAGATGTTGTTGACGCCCTTAAAGAGATGGGCATTCCCGTGCTTCGCTGGCCGGGCGGATGCTTTGCCGATGAATACCATTGGAAGGACGGTATCGGTCCGAAAGAAACAAGAAAAAAGATGATTAACACTCATTGGGGCGGTGTTGTTGAGGATAACAGCTTCGGCACTCACGAATATTTTGAGCTTTGCCGTCAGCT
>JAZNHM010000177.1:0-13221 GCA_045576955.1 Acutalibacteraceae bacterium
AGTGAACATTGTATGTGCCTGGTTTATTGAAATCCACCTTGGATTCAACCGTTACTTGTTCTTTAAGGCTTAACTCCTGAAAATCAAGTGCATCGACAATATAGGATTTAAAATCTACCGTCTTACCTTTCTTGGTATAAACAAGATATTCCTTGAGTTCAATTTTGGGCGCGGAAAGAGGAATATCCTCAACAACAAGAGGGAGTTTTATTGTTGATACATCTCCTTTGCTGTTTGTGACTGTAGCATCAAGAGAATATACACCGGGAATGGAAGTGGAATAGTTTTCTGAAGTGACTACGATTTGGCTGGTTATATTGCCTTCCAGGCTGTCATGAGCAGTTATATGTTCGCTGATATCAATATGCTCATAAAGTGAGAAACAAAGATTGTCGACAACCTTGAATTTGGGTGATTCATAACCCTTGTATTTTATCATTCTTGTTGCCTTGGCGACATTGTTGTTGCTGTCACAAACGGCATAGATAATTTTACAGACGCCCTTTTCCGTGAATCTGGAGATTGATTCGATGATAATTTTATCTGTGAGGTCGCCGTCTTTTTCGTCGTGTGCGGTAACGCCCTTGAGAAGTTCCTCGTCGGTTGCTTTAAGGCTGACCTCTAGCATCTCTTCCTCAACGGTAATCTGAGGAATTGTTTTATCGGTGTTAATTTTTTCGCTTATAAACACCGCCGCTGAAGCGAGTGATATAAACACAAACGCAATTACAACAATTACTTTAAATGCTTTCATTATGTTCACCTTATAATCATTTGATTTTTTCGTTTCTGAGAACTTTTTCGGGATTGATGCTCAGGAGTAAATCCGCATATTGCACGGAATGAAGTTCGCTGATAATTTCATAAACATCTGCAAGATAGGGAGTTCTCATGTACGGGCTGTGCGCATCACTTGCGACAAAATCCGCAACTTCTCTGATGATAAGAGCCTGCGAAACGGCGTAAGCATTGTCGCCGAATTTGTTTTTCAGGCTTCCCTTATTTACCTGCAACAGACATCCCATCTTTTTGAGCATCAACGGAGCAGAACCGTTTTCAGCGACAAAAGCGTATCTTTCGGGATGTGCAACAATCGGAGTCAGACCCTCAGCAATCAGAATTTGCAGTTTGCGATAAACTGATTCCGAACGCTCTTTGAATCCGAATTCAACCAAAGGGTAGTCAGAGTTGCAGAGTGTGAGGAGTTTTTTCTTTTTTATCGGTTCAACCAGATCATCTGTTGCGAAAATTTCATGACCCGGATAAATATCAAGAGGAATTTTTTGTTCTCGGATTTTGTCTTTGAGGTCTTTGAAGGTGTCAACATAAGCCTTGTCAAGATAGTTGAGCTGAACCTTCGGAATGTTGCTGTGTGGAGTGACGATTATAGCCTTTGTGCCTCCGCCTGCCGCGATGCGAGCCATGCGAAGCGATTCTTCGATATTGTCTGCTCCGTCGTCAAAACCGGGCAGAATATGACAGTGAATATCAATCATGGCGCACCTCCACTACTACACAATTATACATTATATATATTACTATAATATAAGTATCAAAGTCAACATTTTATTATATATTTTTATTATTTTCCTTATTATATGACAATGTTATCCGAAGATAAAAAGCAAAGAAAAACGCCCGCACGGTTAATTCCGTACGGGCGTTGATTAAATTACATCAGGAGAAGAAAACCTGAACTCCGGATGAGAACTTGCAGTAGTCTTCGAAATCGAAGGGTTCTGAACAAGGCTCATATGAGCTGAATGCTTTAGAAGGGTCATATCCCATTGATATGAGAATTTCTTTGACCAACTCGGCGTCAGCTGAGCTTGATGTGCAGCTGGAAGCCACAGCAGATGTTGAGTTCAAGGAAATAAGTGAGATTGTAGGTTTTGTATATTTGCTCATTATCTTACTCCTTTCTTAAATACAAGAACACTGTTCGCAGATGCGAAGAGTTTTTTGAGGTTTGCGATTATCCATCTGATCAATCCTACAATCCAGTGTTCTGTAGAAACGTTGGGATCTGTTGTGTCCTCAGGTTCTGCGGGTGCTTCAGGAGCATTGGGTTCAACAGTCGATGAGGAAGCCATCATCATGAAGCTTGCAGTTGCAAGGTCAAGGTCTGATGAAAGAAGAACAGCCTGATTAATTGTGCTTGTAATCTTAACCGAACCGACTGAAAGAAGAGTTCCGGGAGTCATATTCTGTATTGTGATAGTACCGTCTACAACGTAATCTGTAATATCATAATACATTTCTGTGTTACTCGTAACATCGAAATCCTTGCTTCCGATCTTAACCTTAACCATGGGATTGTCTGTGAAAGTTGATGCAGCTCTGAGGCTGATCATAATCTTTGATGTTGAGCTATCAAAATCTTTGATTGAGAATGCAACAGCTTCGGTGCCGCTTGCGAGATAAAGCTCATCCTTCGGGCCGACAGAATCATAGTTTTCAACAGTGATTGTTTCTTTGTCCTTACCGCTGATGTATGAGAAGAGACTCTGGGCTGTGAATGAACCGTCAGTATTTACAAGGTTATCGATAACGTTGTAATACTGAGCGCCTTTTTCAGATGCGCTGTAGTACAGATCGCCGTCTGTGATGGGATTGTAAACTCTTATTGAGTCAACAACGTTGAGAAGCTCTGTTACTGCCTGAGTTTCAAGCATACCTTCTTCAATTGTGTTCACGCCGTATCCGCCGTTGAGGACAGAGTCTTCGTCAAACCAAACAACGTTTACTTCTTCAGCGTCAAGGATATATTCCATGCCGATGTCTGCAAGAGCAGCGCGAAGAGCGTCTTCATCGATTGAAGCAACTGCATTGATGTTTGATTCTTCGCCGAGTGCCTGAGTGCTGAGTGCACCTGACATTGAGGGAAGATAGGAAGCTGAAATCTGAATCAGGTAGTTATCGTGGGGAAGGGCTGTTTCATTGATGATGGGAACCTGATATAGGGTATCGCTGTATCTGCTCTTTCCTTCATTGTTGAGGTCGCTGTAGTAGGTGTCAACGATGTAAGACTTAACCATCTTTTGTGTGCTGAGGTTCTTGACCGAAACAATCATAACACCGGTATTGTAACCGCAAGCGCTGTTAAGGTCGAAACCTATTCCTTCAAATTCGAATGAAAGATTGTGTGAGCGCTTGTTATCCGCATCAACGGTAACAGCAAGAGCCGAGCCGTTTGAGTAGTTCGAAATCTTGTTGTAACCGCCGGTGTTGCTGTCGTAACCGTAGATATCATTTTCGGTTGAAGAAGTCTGGTTAGCACTTGATGCTTCGCCGACTGTACCCCATTCAACGCCTGTGGTGTTGCTTACTGTGAGCTCGGTTTCTTCATAGAGAATATTTGAAGCGGGAGCAACAGTGATTGTGTCAGTAAATGTTGAATTTGTGCCGTTGCTGTTTACTGATACATGATAATAAATTTCTTCTGTGCCGTTTATTACTTCTGAAGGTGTGTAAGTGATTTGTCTTGAATCGTTGAGCACGAAAGTACCGTATTCGCCTTCAAGAGTTGAAGCGTAGTCTTCACCGTCGAAGCTGATGCCGACAATACTGTAGGCAAGGCCATTCAATGCGGTGTCATTATTGGTGGGGGAGATGACGATGGGAGTTGCAAAGTCAAGAATAACAACGTCTGCGGCAAGGGGATCGTCGATTCTCCAAACGGCAAAGATTGTGATGGTGCCGCCGGCTGCAAGGTGGCTCACAGTCTGACCGAGCTGATATTCGGGAGCTGTTGCCGAGGCTTTTGTTGCCCAACCGAGCAGGGTGCATCCTTCTTTTGTGAATCCTGATGAGGGAAGAGTGAAGCTTTCTGCAAGGTCAACTGTCTTGTTTGCAATTGAACCTGTACCGCCGTTTGCGTTGAAGATAACTGTATATCGGCTTTCAAGCCAAACAGCATATAGGGTAACGGTTGATGCGGTTCCGTTTGAAAGATCCGTTACAGTCTGACCGAGAAGATAATCGGGGCTTGTTGCCGTTGCGCTCTTTGCCCAACCAACAAGTGAATATCCGTCTCTTGTGTAACCTGTAAGTGCAAGTGTAACGCTGTCTGAATATTTATAAGTTGCATCGTCAATGTAACCTACACCGCCGTTGCCGTTATAAACGAGGACGTATGAGCCTTCAGTCCATATTGCATAGAATGTGGGGTTAAGACCGCCAATTACGGGGTTTGAGCCTTCAGTTGCGTTCTTATCTGTTGACCAACCGTCCAATGAATAACCTGTGTATGTGGGATTATTCTCTGCAGCGATTGTGTAGTGAGGAGCAAGGCTGGGGCCGCAAGTGAGGTTAACGGTAGCTGTTGTTGCACCGTTTGAGAACTTACCGCCGTTTGCGATAAGAGTTGCGGGAGTCTGAAGAGCCATCATCTTGTTTGTGAGCTCTGTTTTTGCAGCTGCGATATCTGCATCTGTGGGGTTACCGAGTTCATATGAAGCATTCTGAAGAGCTGTTTTGAAAGCAGTCCATGAAGCTGAAGTGTAGTTTTCTTCGTTGAGTGATGAAGCAAGAGAAACAAGGTCACGAAGGTTTGCTTTGTTAACGTTTGATGCAAGAACCTGAACGTGGTTGAGTGAGTATGCACGGGAGTCGCTGTTGTAGTGAGCGTGAGCAGCACCCTTGAACATATAAGAATATGTTGAAGAACCGGTGATAATCTGGCGGTCCCATGCTGCATGATATTCAACTCCGTTTGAAACTGATCGGTTATCCGTATCGTTACCGTAAATAAGAACGCCCGTTGACTTACCTGTGAACCATTCATTCTTTGCTTTGTTTGAGATGTTGGATGAGCTGTCCTGCTTGGTGTAGTTATAGAACTTAACTTCGTGGGTTGTTGCGTCTGTAGCCGCGTTAACAATATCCGTTAAGTCCGAAACGTACCAGATAACGCCCTTTGAGTTCTCGACGTCGGTGATGTTATAACCAACTCTGAGGTTGGGGATTTCGTTGAAGTTTGTGTATCGGCTGGTATCAACCGTGATATTGGCAATGGGGCTGATATCAGAAACAAGAGAACCGTAATTACCCTTACTGTTGGTCAAACTGAAGAATCTGATGGTGGGTGAGTCGATACCGCCGTTGGGTGCGGAAGTTGAAAGGAAATCCTTAACGGCTGTGGTTGTGCCGTCGGGGGTACCGATGTTGTTGAGCATGGGCATAAATATGTAGTTGCCGCTTGTTTTTGCGTAGTATGTGCCTTTTTCTGAATATTCGCCTTCATCGTTAATGGTCTGACCTGTGGCTGCAACCTTATATGATCCGCTGCTGTTTGCGGTGTAACCGTGAACACCTGAAATCCATGCTACCGACTGGTCCCAGATTTCATTACCGTTTGTACCTGTCTGTGCTCTTGTTGCGGCACCGACGGGGTGAAGCCAGGGTGAATAAAGGGTGGTGTATGCATAGTGCTTTTCGCCGACTGTGTCGGTATCGCCATAATAAATGGTAACTTCCCATTCAAGAAGGGCTGTGCTGCCTGCGGAAAGACCCGTGCCGTTAATTAAAAGCTGGAGTGCATTGAATTCAAACCAATCCTGTGTCGCACCTGTGCCGTAAGCTCCGTGAATAAGCGAGTGAGCCCAACGCTGGTTTTCGTATGTGGTTTCAACAGAACCGCCGCCGATAACGGGGTCACCGATTCCGCCCTTGATAGCAGATACGTTAAACTTGATAGCTGTTGAACCGGGAGCATAAACACTGATGATACCGGTTGTAGCGTTGCTTACTGCGTCAGCAATAAGGTTGCCGTGTTTGTCAAGTCTGTTGTTAACGAAATACTGACCTGTTGTTGACTGACCTGCTGAGGGTGTCATATAGATTGTTTCGGGAACCGCAACAGTAGCTCTGTTGAGCTCTGCTTCATAGTTCTTATCATCAACCATACCGAAGGTATCGTGAATCTGGTCAACAGTACCTATTGCGAGAGTGTATGTATACTCGCTGGGGTTATAGCTTTCAAAGTTTTTAATGCCGATGGGAGCGATGTATGAACAGCTGTCTTCAATTGCAGGGTCAATGGTTGTTGCGTGTCGGGTTTCTTTTCCGGAATATATAGCGGGATAACAGCCATAGAAGAAGTTGGTTGTTTCAGGAGTGTAAAGACCGATACCGAAGCTGTTGGTACTTTCACTTGCCATGAATGCAGCCCAATTTTCAGCAACGTCAACGTTGGGGTCAAAACCGCCGTTTGAGTAGTGAAGGTTTATGTAATCCTGAGTAATACCCCAGAATTCAGGGCTTTCGTTATATTTGAAGTTCTGAATAACCCAAGCTTCATCTTCGGAAACGTCGTTATAAACGAATTTGTTAAGGGGCTCGATGGTATAGAATGCGGGAAGCTCCTGGCTTGTCTGTGCTGAGGGAAGACCTGAATAGTCAACCATTCGGCAATATGTTTTGATAACACCATCTTCGAAAACATATTTTGCTTCAACGTATGTGTCGGTAATGTATCCATCGCCCCAGCGAGGTAATGTGTGGTCTTCGGTTGGGTGAGTACATTCTGCTGCGTGTTCATCTGACCATCTTGCCCAGTCAAGAGGACGAGCTTTAACGTAGATGTAGTTATCGCCGATTTCGTAATCGAGAACCTTACTTGCTTCGTTGGCAACGTTACCGCCCTGAACGGGGTTGTAGTGCCAGTCTGCTTGGTTATAGTAACCGGGTTCGTAAGGCTTTTCGAGTGTGCCGTAGTATGACTGCTGAAGATAACGGCCTGTATCGTAGATGTTGATGAGGTTAACGTTTGTGCTTTCGCTTATGTAACCTTCGTTTGAAAGGTTTTCTTTGAAGTCAACCTTGGTTTCGTAGGTCTTGTTACCGTCGGGGTCTTTGTGCTCGTAAACACGGGCAACAACGTCACGGTTGAGAACGTAAAGACCGGAAACAACACCGCCGTTGAGAATGTCAACTTCAACTTTGAATGTATCGTTGCTGAAAGACTTTATAGTTTCGGGAGCACTTGTAATCGCAGTTTCTTTGCTTGTTGTGAGTGAAAGAAGTTCGATTGAACCTGCTTTATTATCAAGGGGAGTGAACTTGATTGACTTGATGCCGCTGAATGAGTGGCTTTTGATTTCAGTTGTCTGACCTGCACCGTTAATAACCTTTTCAAGGTAACCGTCAACGAATGAGGTGAACTTGGGAGTTTCGCCTGCACCGAAGTTTGAAGAAGGTTCAAGGAAGAACTGCTCTTCAACACCGTCATCATAAGTGATGATACCCTCGAAGTAAGCATCTGCATTATATGTGATAGCATAGCGGTTGAAATTGCCTGTGTTAAGAGTGCCTGCGAAGGTATAAAGGTTATTTGTTACGTCAACGTTAACGGTTGAGCCGTTAACAACGATTGATTTTGAAGCTGATGCGCTTACGTTAACTGAATATGTTGCAGTCTTACCACCGTAGTGAACGGTAACAAGCTGTGTGCCTACTGAAGTGAGGTATTCGGGAGTGCAACGGTAGCCTGATTCGATTGTGGTGGTCAGATTACCAACAGTTGCTTCGATAACAAGACCTGTGGGGTTAACTCTTTCGCCAACAGTATATTCTGTCTTGATAGGCATGGTCTTGATTGAAATTGAGTTAACGATTGGTTCGTACTTGGCATATACAGTGCAGCTTGAGTGTTTAACAAGTGTGTTTTCTGTTATGAGTTCGCCTGTACCGTCAATGCCTGTGTACCAACCTGCAAAAACGTAACCGTTGGGAACATATGAGGGAACGGGAAGAGTGCCGTAGGTTGTCGGTTCGTCAGCTTTGTATGTGTAAACAACACGGTGGGGCAAATCTGTGTTTGCGTCAGATGCAAATGTTGCCTTGTGGATTGAAGTGTCTTTGATTGTGCAGGTCTTTCCTGATTCAACAATACCTGAAATACCGAACATAACCTGAATGTATGCGGTGCCTGCAGGAATCTTGAAGTCAAATTTGTTGAGACCTGTAGTACTTGCGGCAAAGTTGGTAAAGCCTGTGTAATTTTTGTTTGCATCGTAGTATACGATATAAGTGCTGTAATAGTTTGTTGCAAAGTTGCAGGAAGCAAGATTATATTGCAAGCTGTAAAGAGCTTCTGCTTCAACGGGCATCATGTAGTAGTCGTTGCCGTTGCCGAAGGTGAAGCCTGTGAAAAGAACACCCTTGGTTGCAGCTTCGCTGTTTGTGGTAAGAGTAACGCTGTTGTTAGCTGTGTTCTTTGACACAGTACCTGCGTTGTAAGCTGTGTTATCACTGACTGCGCTTGACAACGGGTTGTTTGCCCAATCGCTGAAGCTGAAAATGCTGTTTGAGTAACTTACGGTTGTTTTGCGGATCGCAATATTCTTGATTGTGGTTGAACCTGCGTTTGAAAGGGTGAAACGAATCTGAATATATTTTGCGTTTGTGGGGGTGGTGAAAACAAAGTTAACGTCACCTGAAGCCCCAACTGACTCAAACACATGAGAAGTGTAAGAACCGCTTTCATCAAAAAAGAAAACGTAAGGAGAAAAGACGATTCCTTGTGTGAGACCTGAAAGGTTGTATGAGAAGGTGTAGGTTGTACCGGGTTCAACGTCCATCATATAGTACTGGAAGTTGCCTGCTGAGTTTATTGCGCCCTGACCCATACCGTGACCGGTGTAAGCTTCTTTACCTGAATAATTGTTGGTAAATGTGACACTGCCGGCCTCAAGGTCGAGCTCTAACTTGTCGCTTACAGGAGCACCGCCGCTTACGATGGTGGTGGACAAGGTGTTGCTTGACCAATGGTCAAAAACAAAGATGTTGTTGAAAGTAAGCTCAACGGGATAATCTGCTATTGCTGCAGAGGAAAAAATCATTGCAACGGTAGGAACAAGCAATGCAACTGCAAGCAGTATAGTGATTATCTTTTTTGCATGTTTTTTCATAAGAAATACCTCCATAAAATTTTGTTTGTGAAAATCTATATTAAATCCAAATTGTTTTTGGACAATGATTTTTATCGTTTTCTGATAAAATCGTCACACAGTTTTTTGTAGTACGCCGCTTTTTTGCAGGCGTATTCGGGAATCTTACCGAATTCACCCGTTTCTGCCAACGGAACTGCCGCGCACATATCGCAGTAATTTCTCAATTCGCAGCTCTGACATTCCGAAGGAAGAAAAATCTTTTTTCTTGATTCTTTTGTACAATTCCAGGCATCGTTGAAATTCAGAATTTCAAACATCGGAGTTGTCATCATTCCGCAAGGTGACATTTTGCCGTCCCACGTTACCCAGAAGGTGCTCAGTCCTGCCCGGCAGGGGATGAGTTCACCATCGGATTCAGTTTCAAGGGGTTTCCTGGTAAGGTTTGACTTTGCGTTAAGGTGCTTTGCGAATTTTTCTTCGCCCCAATCAACCATATGGCAATCAAACTGAAGTTTCGCCGCTTCTTCGGGCAAAAGCCTCGGTGCTTCTCCGCCAGCCCTGACGGGCGGGAACATATAAGTCACCGTCTGAATCGGTATTTTCAGCTTTTTCGCAAATTCGTGTATCTTTTCGGTATCGTGACAGTTATATTGCGTTACCGTACAGTTGAGTTTTATTTTTACTCCCGCTTCATGAAGCCTGGTTATCGCATCGATTACTTTTTTATACGCATTGCCGTTGCCGCAAAGTTCGCGGTAAGTATCGGATGAAGCGCCGTAAAGAGTGATGTTGAGTTTCTGAGGCGGATTGTCTGCGAAAAATTTAACTTTGCTGTCGTCTATCAGCATACCGTTGGTGTTCACGGAGACCAACAGTCCGTTTTTCTTCGCATTGAGATAGATTTCTTCGAAGTCCTTTCGCAGCAGAGGTTCGCCGCCTGTAAGCAAAAGCATAAGCATACCCGCATTTTTTGCTTCTTCGGTGAGGTTCATCCACCATCGGGTATCTTTTTCCTGCTTTATGGCTTCGCAATCGTTTTCTTTACGATGCACGTAACACATCTTGCAATCGAGAGTACATCGGGATGTTAATTCAAAAGCACCTGAGAGCGGAATGGAGTTTTTATCGGCTTCCGAAAAAAGCTTCGATATGAACATATCATATTCCAATCCCAATCAGAGAACACCTCCGTTTCGCAGTTCGTTTTCGAGGGTTATAACCGCATTTTCGTCGGGAGTGCATCCTAACGAATAAACAGGAACGGTTTTGAGAAGTTCAATCAGTAAATCAACAACTTCAGCTTGCTCGTTGGGAGCAATAAGGTCGAGATAAATATTCTGAAGCACGCTTTGGATTGCCTCAACGCCTTTGAGCTTTCTGACCGTATTGACGGGAGCCTGACTGAGCAGAACGATTGCACCGAGCGGAAGAGTCTGATTTTTGCATATTCCGCTTGTGCCGCTGATCGGAACTCCGCAGGCATAAACACCGTTTTCAACAAGAACGCCCGCTTTGTCGCCGTTGATTATTTCTGCACCGCGGTATTTCTTCCAAAGAGATGCCTGAGTGCTTTTTCCCGTGCCGCAGGGGGCAGAGAAAAGAATCGCTTTGCCGTTTACTGAAATGAATGACGAATGAATAAAGAATGAGTTGTGGGCAAGCAGAAGCTGAGCCAACGAAATTGAAGACCACATATATCTGCTGTCCATCATAACAGGAAAACTTTCTTCCGTGAAATGAGTTTCGCTTACGGAAATATCAGAGCGTGAATAGCGGGTCAGCGCACCGTGGTGAGTTCCCATAGTGACCTCACGGCAAACTGTGTCACCGTCAGCCGAAATGATGAATTCGCCCGATTTGATTCCGCCGTTTGTTTCGGGGAAAGGTTCGCTGATTCTGCAGGTGATGTTTATATCTGCCTGATTGCTTTCGGCTTCGAACTGCTCCCATTGAGGATTGTTCCCCGGAAAGCTTTCTGCCTCAATGCAAATCAGCTTTTCACATATCCGATAGTATTTTTTCATAAGTGAAATCCTCACGCAAGTTCATCAGGATACAGTACGCCCATAGTTACCTATTATAATCTTAAAGAATATACCATATAAATTTATAAAAGTCAATATAACAAATAAAAAATATATTGTTGTTTTTCGAAAAAAGTTGTGATATAATGGTCAGATAAAAAAACATTGAATTGAGTTGGCTGAAAATGAAAAAACCAAGTGAATATTTTGAGCTTTTCCGTTCGCTCGGCAATGAATGGAAATGGCTCTTGAAATATGTTTCGAAATACCGTTTGCAGATAGTTTTGTATATTGTCATCGGACTTCTGAGTATGGCAATGGGGCTCGGTGCAAGCGTTGCGTCGAAATACCTGATTGACTCCGTTGTTTCGCATAATAACGACACAATTTTCAAAAGCGCAGTGATTGCAGTCACATTCGGCGTAACGCAGATTGTAGTCGGCGCGGTGGTGTCGAGAATTGCGGGCATAGTCGGCTCAAAAATCAGTCTTGAGATAAGAAGCGGTGTTTATGAGCACGTGATTTATTCAAAGTGGGAGGATATCCGCAGATATCATTCGGGTGAGCTTCTCAACAGAATCGAAGGCGATGTCGGCACGGTTTCGCAGAGCATAGTTTCGTTTATTCCCAACGCTTTCACCACATTTGCGCAGTTTATCGGATGTCTTGCAGTTGTTCTTTATTATGACCCGACGATGGCAATTTTTGCTTTTATGAGTGCGCCGTTTTTGGTATTCTCATCAAAAATAACAACAAAAATGATTCGCAAATACAACAAAGAAAGCCGTGAAATGAACGGCAGAATAGTCTCGTTTTATTCTGAATCAATCCAGAATCTGCAGACAATAAAGGCGTTTGACATAACAAAACGCTATGTTGAGCAGATGAAAACAAACCTTCAGCTTCACAGACAAATCAAACTCGACCACGACAGATTTTCGATTGTTATGAGTCTGTGTATGTCATTAATCGGTCTTGTTGTTGCTTACACTTGCTACGGCTGGGGTGTTTACAGACTCTGGCAGGGAGCAATTTCATACGGCACAATGACTTTGTTTCTGCAGATTTCGGGTCAGCTGACGGGTTCGTTTTCGTCGCTTGTATCTCTTCTTCCGACTGCAATTTCAATTGCCACTTCGGCAGGCAGAATCATGGAAATAACAGACCTTTCACTTGAAGAACACAAGGACAGCAAAAAGGCTCAGAAGATGGAAAAATCCGCTGATGAAAACGGTGTTACGATTGTTTGCGATGATCTGAAATATACATATCCCGACGGCGATAAACCTGTTGTGGCAAACGTTTCTTTCAGAGCTGAAGCGGGTGAAACAATCGCTTTTGTAGGTCCTTCGGGAGAAGGAAAAACAACGCTTCTCAGACTGATTCTCGGACTTGTCGAAGCCGATTCGGGAGAGCTTGTTTTAGAGACAAAAGACGGACAAAAAATCGATATTTCCGAATGCACAAGAAGGTTCTGTTCCTATGTGCCGCAAGGGAATGCGATATTTTCGGGAACGGTTGCAGATAACCTGAGAATTGTTAAACCCGAGGCAACAGACGAGGAAATCATCGATGTTCTCATTACCGCAGATGCGTGGAGTTTCATTGAAGAATTACCGCTCGGAATCAACACCGTAATAAGCGAAAAAGGTGTCAATTTCTCCGAGGGTCAGGTGCAGAGAATGTCTATCGCAAGAGCGATTCTCCGCGATGCGCCAATCATTGTTATGGACGAAGCAACGAGTGCACTTGATGCAAAAACGGAAGAAACTGTCCTTGCGAATATGATGAAAGCTTATCCCAACAGAACACGAATTATCACAACCCACAGACCCAGTATGCTTCAATACTGCACAAGGGTTTACAGGATTGACGAAAATGGAAGTTTGGTAGAGCATCAAAACAACTGATAGCAGAGGAGTGTAAGATTGAAAATCATAAAGTTAATAAAGATAATCTGTTCGTCAGTTTTGTCTTTTGCTATTCTGAACATAGTATGTTTTTTTTATTATAATGTGCCGGTTCATTCGGAATCTAAAACGCACTCAACTGACTATGTGTGGGAAACTGATAAATTCTATTCAACGGGAATGGAAGGATATGCGTGGGGAAAAACCGATGAAAACGGATTTAACAATTTAAATACTGAATATGGTGTAAATCCAGAGATATTGGTTATGGGATCGTCGCATACAGAAGGAATGAATGTTTCACAAAAAGAAAATTACGTATATCTGTTGAATACTTTTTTTGAGCAAAATGCAGATGAGTTTAAAGCTTATAATATAGGGATTTCAGGCCAT
>JAZNHM010000178.1:0-10438 GCA_045576955.1 Acutalibacteraceae bacterium
CCGCAATCGGTGAAATCGTTACCGATACCGAGGGTATGCCATGTGCACTTTTTAACGTACCCCTTGAAGGAATCGAGCTTCGCAGAGCGCGTAACGGCTTTGATATCGATATTTACGTAAGTAAGGGCGGTGAAATGAGAAAAGCGCCTGCACGGGAGCTTTGTCTTCTGAGCGTGCTCAACCCCGATGCAGGTGCGCTTACGGGCAATTCTTTGCTAAAGGGAATGCCGTTTGTCAGCGGAATTCTGCTCAGAATTTTCGAGAGCATCGGCGCAAACTGGGACAGAGTCGGCAATCTGCGTTTCGCCGTAACCTATAATCCCCGAAACGACCCCATGGACAGAGCTTATGCCAAGGACAGAGCAATTCAGGTTGCAAAGGAATGGGGCGAGGCGATGCAGACAGGCGGCGAAATCAAGGATTTTGTTGCCTTGGGTGACGTGCAGATAAAGGTTATCGGTGCGGATAATCAGATTCTTGACAGCGATGTGCCTGTAAGGCAGATGCTTGAGCAGATTGTTGCAAAAACGGGTCTGCCGCCTTTTATGCTCGGTCTTTCGTGGTCGAGCACAGAACGAATGTCGTCCCAGCAGGCAGATGTGCTTACGAGTGAACTTGAAGCGTACAGAAAGCTTCTTACTCCCGTTATCAAAAGAATCTGCACGGCATTTCTCAGAGGAAACGGTTATCATTGCGGAGTAAAGATAGTCTGGGATGATATAACGCTTCAGGATGATGTTGAGCAGAGCAGAGCGTTGCTTTACAGAGCGCAGGCAGAAAAATTAAAGAGAGGTGAATAATTACGCAGGAGAACAAAACAAACACATTGCCCGAGGAGGAGCTTGAGCTTATCGGGCAGTTTGCAAGAAAAAAGCTTTCAAGCGAAGAACTGTATACTTTCAGTCTTATTCTCTGCGATAACGAAATCGACAGAGATAACGAAAAATTCACCGTGGATGCACTGAACAGCCTTGCGGGTCTTTTTGTGGGCAAGACAGGTATTTTTGACCACAACATGAAGAGCAAGGACCAGTCTGCAAGAATTTACACGGCGAAGGTTATCACTGATTCTTCAAGAAAAACGGCGGATGGCGAGGACTATACATATATCGAAGCCAAGGCGTATATGGTAAGAACTGAAAAAAACAAAGACCTTATTGCAGAAATTGATGCGGGAATCAAGAAAGAAACGAGTGTCGGCTGTGCGGTAAGGAACATCAGTTGCTCAATCTGTGGCAAAAACATTAAAACTGAAGGGTGCGAACACAAAAAAGGTAACGTTTACGGAGGAAAACTCTGCTGTTATCTGCTCTCGGAGCCGACGGATGCCTATGAATGGTCATTTGTGGCTGTGCCCGCACAGAAAAATGCAGGTGTTATCAAATCTTTCAATCCTTTCGAAGAAAGAGAAAAGCTTGCAGAGTGGGCAAGGGAATACACCGATGAACTCAAGTGCGACATCGTGCGCTCGGCGGCATCGGTTATCCCCGAACTTCAGAGCGAAGCAGTCGGAGAAATATGCGACGCTCTTTCGCTCAAATCACTTAAGGATTTACGTGATGCACTCCGTGTGAGTGCACAAAAAAATCTGCCGGTTATCAGACAGCTTGAGTCATCAAATACAGATAACGGCAGTGAAAATTCCGAGTATAAAATTTAAGGAGGAAAAATTATGTCAGTATCATTTAACGGATTTAACGAAAACACGGCAACATTCAAGGCAAACAAAGAAATTGCAGGCGGTGCGCCTGTTAAAATGAGCGAATCGGATACAGTTACTCCTTGTGCAAACGGAGACAAGTTCTGCGGATTTGCGATTAACTGCGACGGCGGTTACGCGGCAGTTCAGCTCAGCGGTACGGTTACAGCTGTTTACAGCGGCTCTGCACCCGAGGTTGGTTATGCCAATCTTGCTTCAGACGGCGAAGGTGTAACCGTATCTGACGGCGGCAGAGAATATCTTGTTCTTGCCGTTGACGAAGCAAAGAAAACCGTAACATTCATTATGTAAGGAAGGAGAAATAACAATGTCAAATTTTGATAATATCAAGCTTGAAAAGGGTCTTTATGCATCGGGCAACTTCACAAAGTCACTCGAAAGCATTGACCCCAGCGAAAATTACAAGGGCACATCTCTCGAGGGTCTTGACGCATATCAGCGTCAGCTCAAGAGATTCGGAATCAAGGTGGGCGGCCCCGCAAGCGACGTGGTTGATAAGTTCTTCAAGAACTCACAGAGCGCGGTGCTTTTTCCCGAATATGTTTCAAGAGCTGTAAAGCAGGGTCTTGACCAGGCGGACATTCTTGCGGATGTGGTTGCTTCAACAACATCCATTGATGGACTTGATTACCGTTCAATCAGCTCAATTCCTACCGAGGAAGAGAAGGAAATCAAGGTTGTTAAGGAAGGTGCATTTATTCCCGAAACAACAATCCGTACAAAGGAAAACCTCGTCAAGCTCAAGAAGAGAGGCAGAAGCCTTGTTGCATCATATGAGGCAATCAGATTCCAGCGTCTTGACCTTTTCACTGTTACTCTCAGACAGATCGGTGCTTACATTGCAAGAACACTTCTCAAGGATGCGATTGATGTTCTTGAAAACGGTGACGGCAACGGCAATGAGGCAGAAACCGTAAGCGTTGCACAGGCGGGCACTCTTACTTATGCCGACCTTGTCAACTTCTGGAACGGTTTTGATCCCTATGAGCTTAACACAATTATTGCTGACCCTGCCGTTATGGCAGAGATGCTCAATATGGAGCAGTTCAGAGATGCGGCGGCAGGCCTTAACTTCCATGGCAAGGGTGATATGATTACGCCTCTCGGTGCAAAGCTTCTCAAGTCATCCGCAGTCGGCGAAAACAAGCTTATCGGTCTTGACAAGACTGCTGCTCTTGAAATGGTCAAGGCAGGCGATATTATGACCGAATACGACAAGCTTATCGACCGCCAGCTTGAACGTGCGGTTATCAGTTGTACTGCAGGCTTTGCAAAGATTTTTGACGGAGCATCAAAGGTGCTTTCCGTCTGACGGGAGGGATAAGCGTTGATAGATTGCCTTAGTGTTTTATCTGCGCTGAGAGAATATTATTCCCCCGAGGGTACAGACGAGGAGCTTGCTCCCGTCTGCACCCTGACGGTGAACGAAATTTTGCCGAGAGTCAGGTCAAAGGAAATGCATTCCGACGGGCGTCTGATCAGCCTTGCGGCAGCAATGGTAAATTATCGTCTTTGTGTAAAAAAAATGAGGAATACCAATGAAGTTACCTCGTTTAAGGCGGGCGATGTTACTGTTTCGGTTTCGCCGAATGCAATGATAGAGCTTGCTGAAAAAGAGAAAAACGATGCCCTTGTTGCTGCGCTTCCGCTTCTTAACGACGATGAATTCGTTTTCAGGCAGGTGAGCATATGAACATAAACCCAATTTTTGATTCATATGGCAGAACAGCCTCATTTTCGTCAAGAAACGGAGAAAAAATTACCGATATGAAGGCGTTTATAAGTCCTTTGAGATACAAAAATAAAATGTATCTTTACGGCGTCAATACCGAAATCGGTTACAATTCCCAGGGACATTATCTTTATATCGGCCCTCCCGAGCCGGACCTTACCGCTGCGGAGGAAGGGTCGTATGTGACCTGCGGAGAAGAAAAATACAGAATCGACCGTGCCGAAAAGGTATATAAAGGCGATGAAGTGTTTTACATATGGGCAATAATAAGAGTGATTGTTGAGGTGTGATTTATGAGTGAAATAAGTGCATTGCCGTCGAATATAGTTGCGTGGCTTAAAGAAAGAAGTGAGCTCTCGTACATTAACTTTCTGACGGAATTTCCGGCAATAAAAAAGGCCGTACCGCTAAAAAACACAACTGTTGCGGTAGGTATTCAAAGCATGGAAATTGTTGATTCTTTCACGGAAAATGACGAAGGTGTTCTTGTTGAAAATGAATACTGCAGGCAAGCAAAAATAAGGCTCAGGCTTTCCATTCACGCTCCGTATTCTTCGGGCGGTGAAGCCTGCCACGATGCGTTCACAGATATCATCGACTGCCTGACTTTTGCTTCGGGTCTTGATATTCTTAATTCGGGTTGTAACGGAATAGTGTCGGACAGAGATACCGATGCCTTTGTGCTCAGCGCGTGGGCAACGGTTAATGCCTCACTCTGCCCTGCATCAAGCTCGGGCCTTGATTTTCCGTCGTTTATCAGTAAAGAACATCTTTGCGGTACGCATATCAACGACTCAGCAATACATCTTTCTCCCGAACAGCAGACATATCTTGATACACCGTTTGTGACGGGGTCGTATTTTGGTACAGGTAATGCATCAAAGTCGATTTCTCTCGGCTTCAAGCCGAGTGTTGTTATCGTGGTTGGCAACGGACTTCCGATGATGTCTTTTGATTCCGCAACGAATAAATACTATGCTCTGATGGCTGTCGGTCTTCCCAACGGATCGAGTCTCGGAGTTGAAGTGACTTCCACGGGTTTCAAGGTGAGTAACGGTGATTCCGGTGCCGCAAGATCTTGTAATCCTCTGTTTAACGAATTAGGTACAACATATTTCTATCTGGCGTTCAGATAAAAAATCAAGCGCAGGGCGGGATGCTTACATCCTGTCCTGCGCGTTTTTTATTTTCTCATTGCTGCAAGGTCGCGGTAGTTAATGAGTTTGATTCCATGAGCTTCAATGTGTTGGCGGGTCTGCGGATCTTTCATGACCTGATATTCCCACACTCTGCGCTGCCATGCGCCTGATGTACCCTTGAGATCGTCTGTTTCGATTGAGGGATGAAGATAGGTTTCTGTGATGCCTTCGGGCATTGTTGCGTAGAGGTTGTAGAGATATTCCTTGAAATTTTCGTAGCTTTCGTCCTGAGGACCGCCCCACTCGTTGGGGATTAGATGGTCGGGAAGCGCAACGCCGTTTGCTTTTGCGAATGCAACGATTTTTCCGTATACCATATCAATCATGCTCTTGTCAACATTGATTTCAAGCATTGAATTGCCGAGCATTGCATCTGAGAAGATGCCGGGAAGACGGAAGGGGAGTCCGTATTCGCCTGCGATAGCAAGGGTTGTCTGAAGAAGCTCAAATCTGCCGGTTTCGATGCCGTAAAGCGAACCCATATGATTATCAAGATGTGAGGGAGTAGCCAATCCGAGCTTTTTGCAGCGTTCAATCTGTGCTCTGATTTCACCCTCAACCTCATCAATATCAACGTGTTCTTCAACCTGATCGCTTTCGTGCCACATAAAGCCTTCTTCATCGCGGAGAGAGTCGGTGTTGCTTGTGTTCACGGGTGCCCAACGGTATTTTGACCATTCGCTAGTGAAGGTGAGGTGAACACCGATTGCGAGTTCAGGATTTGCCGCAGCAAACTGACAAGCTTCGGGTGCCCATGCGCAAGGAGTCATAATTGTTGACGAAGTAAGTGCGCTTTTCTCGTCCTTGAGAAGGTCCATAACTGCAAGGTTAGCACCTCTGCACATACCGAAATCGTCTGCGTTGATAATAAGATATCTGTCCATTTTTTGTTTTCCTTTCCCGATTATTTTATATCATCATAATTAATTTTATTGCTTTCAAATTTGTTAACGTCAAGTTCTTTTTCGCCGATAAAAGCTTTGTCAACCTGCTTTATGCCCTTGACAAATTCTTTTGTGCCGGGGCAGAAAGGATAGAGTCCGAGTACGCCGAAAATGTACCAGATAGCGGTTGTGCCGTTATCCTCATCGCCGGGGAATCCGTCGTCCTCCCACGAGAAGCCTTCGTCGCAGATTTTTTTGACCCAATATGCGGTCTTTTCAACATCGCCGAGTGCGGAATAAATATAGGGTATATGGAAGCTGGGTTGATTATTCATACCGCACTGACCGAAGTCTGCCGCTGCCATTTCGGTGATTTCGTGAATTTCACAGCCGTAGCCGATGATTTCGTATTCGGGCGGAGTGGCAAAAAGTTCGTCAATCTTTTCGATAAGCTTATCTTTGCCGCCGTAGAGGTCTGCAAGGCCTTCAATGTCGTGAGGCACGGCGAATGAATTCTGCCATGCGCTGCCTTCCGTGTAATCGCGTCCCCAGCCGATGGGAGTGAAATCAGGTCTGAAGTTGCCTTTTCTGTCTTTTGCACGCATAAATCCGGTTTCGGGGTCGAAGAGATTCTTATAGTTGAGTGTACGCTTCCTGTATTCCTTTTCGATGTCAGGCTTGCCAAGAAGCTTTGCGATTTCGGCAATACACCAATCACCGTAAGCGGCGTCAAGAGTGAGGTTGACCGTTTCTTTTTCCTCTTCATAAGGTACATAGCCGAGTTTGCAATAGCTCTCTGCACCGTTTCTGCCGAAGCGGCTGTGGGGAGCATTTTTTACAGAATGCTTTATCATACCTTCAAGGGCAACTTCAAGCAAATCTTTTTCAATGAAGCCTTTGACGGCGGCATCGCAGATAACTGCATCAACAAGTGTACTGGGCATACATCCGCATTCGCCGATTGAAAGCCATCTGGGGAGCCATCCGCTTTCGGTATATTCGTTGATGAAAGCGGTGAGCATTTCTTTCATTTCATCCTTTGCAACGAGTGAGAAGAAGGAATAAACTGTTCTGTAAGTATCCCAGAAACCGTTGTCGGTGTATCTTACACCGGGACGGGTTGAGCCGTCGTGTGGACAATAGTGGATTGCATTGCCGTTTTTGTCGTATTCATAGCACTTATGAGGATAGAGGAAAGCACGGTACATACAAGAATAGAATGTCTTGAGCATCTTCTTATCCTTGGTTTCAATTCTGACTCTCGAAAGATATTCTTCCCACTTTGCCTCGGCAAAAGCTTTGACGGATTTGAGAGTAGCATCCGAAAGCTCGGATTCAAGATTAAGAAGAGCTTGATTAAAACTTATATATGATGTTGCAAGCTTGATTTCGGTTGACTTGTTTTTGAGAGCTATATGAATTCCCGCTTTTTTGCCTCTGCATTTTGTTCCGTTACGGAATTTATCATCATTGCTGATGAGTGTTTTATCAACGTCAACACTGCCGTCGGGAAACTTTAAAACAATGTAATTCTTGAATTTAACTGCTTCGCCACTCATATGCATATCAGTTGAAGCGTAGAGGGTATTTGTTTTTTCGTCAAAACGGAAGGAGTTGTTTCCTTTGACGGGGATGACGGAAAAATAGTTGTCGATATCTTCGTCAAAATCAACCTTAATAACCGCACCGCGCTCTGTGGGAGCAAGCTCAAAATCCGCTTTGCATCTGAGAAATCTGTATTTGAGGCAGTAGGGAGTGAGGATGGCATCCTCGGGTCTGAATCCCGACCATCTGTCTTCGCCGTCGAAACCGCCCATTTTTTTGTTCTGAAGGCTGAAAAGCATTGCTCCGTAGTCTGCAATCCAAGGTGACGGCTGATGTGTCAGTCGGATACCTTCAAGGCTACGACTGTCGGGATGATAGTACCAACGGATGTTGCCTTCTACGGTCTGAGGACAGAATGCCGCCATACCGAAGGGAAGCTGAACAAGGGGCAGTGTGTTACCGTTTGAAAAACGGTGAACGGATTTGCTGCCCTGTTTTGTGTTGACAAGATTGCAGTATTTCATAATTATTTCTCCTGAATTATATTTATGAGATTATCGACGTTGTAAAAGCGGCTTTTTTTCATTTCAATATCTAAATAATCCATATTTGATGCCGAATGTTCAACCTCTTTTGAGAAGCGCTGCATTATCTGAATGCGTTTCTTTTTATCGGCATTTTGTGTGGCGCAGAGTTTTTGAATGACTATGAATGATACCGCCGCAAATTTTGATTTTGTAAGCAAATCACGGTCGAAAACCGCTACCATAAAGTAGCGAAAAACGAAGTATACCATCAGGTGCTCAAACTCTGTTTCGTTTTCGTAAAACTCAGGAATATCAACGTTTTCAGCATCTGAAAGGCGGTCTGCGAATGATGAATCGAGCATCTCAAGATTACGAAAATCCGAAAAATATTTTTTGATTGCACCGTTTGCTCTTCTTGAGGAGTAAACGTTTTTTTGCATTTCAAAATAATTTTTCTTGGTTGCAGAACGGATTTCATCATATTCATAATGCCTGACACTGTGGGCGATATCCTGTGAGAACTTAAGAAATGCACATATGCGTCGGCGGATTGAAAATTCTCTGCACTGAAGTATATCAATCGCCTTTTTTCGTGCATAGAGAAGTGTAAAATACAGTTCGGGGTCGATGTCGGTCGGTTGAGGAAAATCGAGTGTGTTTTCCGTTTCGAAGGTTATCGGATTTTCGCTCTGCATAATCAGCCTTGCCGCCTCGGGGCAGGAGAGCGATAGTCCCGTTTCGCTTCGTGCACCGAAATATGTTATGTGTCTCGGATACTGACGGCAGGTGCGGCACAGAGATTCGTGACCGAGTTCAATATACATCTCGCAAAGACCGCTGTCAAGAAGAAAAGGGCAGCGGTTATTTATGGGAGTGAAGATTGAGTCGCCGTCTTCGTCAACAGCGATAACACTTCGGATTTTATCTCCGAAGGCGCTGACAGTTTTATTGTATTTTTCAAGGCTTTCGGGGTCTGTAACGACCGTCCAACCGGCACAGCAGGTGTCGGGGCATTTGTTGGCAATGCAGGAAAATTCTTTATAATATGAGGGATAAGTATTTTTCATTTCTTCATTTAAAAAACGGGTGACTTTGTCAGCCACCCGTTAATAATTTTATTCTTCTGACGGAATATCCTCTTCGAGAACATTTTCTTCTGTGGTGATGATTTCACCGAACTCGTTTGTTACAATCTCTGTTTCGGGAACGAAAACGATGAGATAGACAGTTGTTCCGGGAGAATATGCTTTTTCTGAACTGGGCGACATAGAAACTATTTCGTTTTCTCTGTAATTTCCTTGTGAGGTTTCGCTCTTTTTGCATATGAATCCGAGCTCTTCGAGACGGACAACCGCTTCTTCGTAATCGGATCCGATGACGTTGGGAAGAATAATTTCTTCCTTACCTTTGCTTACATAAAGAATAATTTTTGTTCCGGGTGAAACCATTTCGTTTGGCTGAACGCTCTGACCGACAATGTAGCCTTCCGAAACCTCATCGTCGTAAACATATTCCGGATCGCCGAATTCAAAATTCTGCGAGAATACAGGATTTGACGATATGTCAAGATAGCTTCTGCCGACGAATGTTGGAACGGCAACGGGCTCTGCCTGCGTTTGTTGAACAGTGACTTCGGACGGGTTATTCTGACCTCCGAAATCTATTGAAACTCTGTCACGGAACACTGTCAGAGCGAGAATTATGCATATAACGAGGCAGACGGCAAAGCTGACAATTGCAGATGTTATAATAACCTGTGCATTGCTTTTTTTCTTGCCTTTGCTACTCTTCTTTGATGTCTGCGGAACAGATGCAGGCTTTTGCGGAGCAGGTCTGCCTGAAGGTGCAGCGGGAGGAACAACCGACCTTTGCTGATACTGACCGCTTGCTGCTGTTGCAGCAGGTGAAGCGGAAAGCTCTGCTCTGAGCTGCTCAACCGTGCGTGTTCTGTCTTCGGGAAGAATCTGAAGTGCGTTGATGAGCCCGTTGATTACATAAGCGGGGAGAGCTTCTGCAAATTTGCCGGGAACCATCAGGCGGTCGTTGGACATCCTTTCTTTTGCGGAAATCGGGTCGCTGCCGATAAGAGTGCGGTAAAGCACAGCTGCAAATGCATAAATATCGGTCCATGTTCCCTGACTGCCGTCAAATCCGTATTGCTCGATTGCTGCATATCCATCGAAAAGCTGGCTGTTGAGGTCGCTTCTTGCGGTTCTTGCTGCTCCGATGCAGAATCCGGTTATTTTTATTTTGCCGTCAGGCGAAACAACGAGTGTTGACGGTGAAATTCCTTTGTGAATAATGCCTTGTGAATGAAGTGTGCCGAGAGTTGAAAGAATAGGCATAAGAAGTTGCCTTGCCTTCTCCCAGGGGATATATCCCGTGTTGCTTTTGAGAAGAAAGTCTCTGAGTGTAATCCCTTCGAAATGCTCGCTTATTGCATAAGAAGTTCCGTGATCCGAAACAACATCTGTCACACTGATAAGAGCAGAAAGACCCTTGAGCTTTGCAAGCTTTGTCCACAGCTCTTCAAAACTCTGACGAAGCTCCGAAAAAACATCTTCGCTTCCACGCATAATCTGAAGCTTAAGATTTGATGAGGTTCTTATGGTGAAAGAATCGGGAATAAATTCTCTGATTTTAACGGCTTTTTTCTCTGTGAGATCCCAGCCGATATATGTTGCACCTTCGCCGTTATAATCAAGAAGCTTGCCGACGAGATAGCGGTTTGCAATAACGGTTCTGATGGGAAGATAAGGTGATACTTGAGTTGCTTCTGAATAAAATCCGCAGTAAGGGCATTGCTTTGCTTCGCCGATTTCACGCATACA
>JAZNHM010000179.1:0-6885 GCA_045576955.1 Acutalibacteraceae bacterium
TTGGAAAGTGCCGAAATACACTCTTTCGATAAGCGTAAAGATGTTTATGAAGGTTGTATGCCTATTGAAGTAATGGCGTCAAGAGGTAAAGATACAATGCGTTTCGGACCACTCAAACCCGTCGGATTAAGAGATCCGAGAACAGGTCACAGACCCTGGGCAGTTCTTCAACTTCGTAAAGAAAACAGTAGCGGAACAATGTTTAATCTTGTAGGCTTTCAGACAAATCTGAAATTCGGCGAGCAGAAAAGAGTATTTTCAATGATACCTGCTCTTGCCGATGCGGAGTTTGTGCGCTACGGTGTTATGCACCGCAACACCTTCATCGATTCGCCCCGCCATCTCGGAAGCGATTTCGGCTTCAAGGGTAGAGAAGGACTGTATTTTGCGGGTCAGATAACGGGCGTAGAGGGTTATATGGAATCCGCGGCATCGGGTATTCTTGCCGGCATCAACGCAGCAAACAGAATTCTCGGCAAGGAAGCTTTCGTTCCCGGAGAGCTTACGATGACCGGTGCGCTCGCACGCTATATCAGCGATGAAAGTGTTACTAATTTCCAGCCTATGGGTGCGGCGTTCGGACTTGTTCCGCCGCTTGACGAAAAAATCAAGGATAAGAAGCTCAGGTATGAGGCGCTTTCCGCCCGAAGCCTTGAGCAGCTCAAAAGTCAGCTTGACACGGATTAATAAACGGTTCCTAAAATATTTTCGAAAGGAAAGTTTTTTGATGCTTGAAAGATTGATCGCACTTATCTGCGAAGAGCTTGGCTGTGACGAGGCAAGCGTTGACGGAGGAACTCTTCTCAGCGAGCTTGTCGGCGACGAAATTGAAATCCGTGAGCTTGTTCAGGCTGTTGAGAATGAATTCGACACGGAGTTCGGCGAGGAGATAAACGGAGATTTTTCCGTCGCGGCTCTTGCCGGAATGATTGAAGAATAGAGGAAGAGTACAATGAACGAAAAACTGATTCTTCTCCAAAAGAATCTGGGATATAAATTCAAGGATATTACGCTTCTCGAAACCGCACTCACTCATTCATCCTATGCGAATGAGCAGAATGACGGCACAATCTGCAACGAAAGGCTCGAATTCCTCGGGGATTCGATTCTCGGCTTTGTTTCGGCAAAGTATTTTTATGAGAATTTTGATTCACCCGAGGGCGAGCTTACAAAGCACAGAGCAGCGAGAGTCTGCGAAAAGGCACTCTGTCTTTTTGCAAAAGAGCTGGGCATCGGCCCTGCTTTAAGGCTCGGTAAGGGTGAATCGAGAACGGGAGGCAGTGAAAGACCGTCAATTCTTGCAGATGCTTTTGAAGCCGTGCTTGCGGCAGTCTTTCTTGACGGCGGACTTGAAGAAGCAAGCAAAATTGTTCTTCGCTTTATTCCCAGACACGATGCGCTTGATGAAACAAAGGACTATAAAACCCTTCTTCAGGAAGTCATTCAGCGCAACCGTGAGGAGCATATCGAATATGTGCTTATTGATGCAAGCGGACCTGACCACGCAAAGACTTTCAGCGTTGAGGTTCACCTTAACAGCAACGTTATCGGCAGAGGCACGGGTAAAAGCAAGAAGCTTGCCGAGCAGCACGCCGCAAAGGAAGCTCTTGAGCTTATGGGAATAAAATGAAACATGTTAACATAGCTCTTTTTGTTGTGCATAAAGGCTGTCCGCATATGTGTTCGTTCTGCAATCAGAGAAGTATCTCGGGCAGTCAGACGGATTTGACCGCGGCGGATGTGCATTCGGCGGCGCAGACTGCAATCGGCTCGCTTACGCAGAGCGAGGCATCGGGCGGTGAAATTGCGTTTTTCGGCGGAAGCTTCACGATGGTGGAGCGTTCTTATATGCTTTCGCTTCTTGAGGCGGCTTATGAGTACATACAAAAAGGAATTTTCAAAGGAATAAGAATTTCAACCAGACCCGACGGCATCAGCCGTGAAATCTGTGAAATTCTCAAAAAATACGGAGTAACCGCAGTTGAACTCGGTGCACAGAGTCTTGATGACAGAGTTCTGATGCTCAACGAAAGAGGGCATACCGCAAAGCAGGTCTGCGATGCTTGTAAGATTCTCAAAGCGTACGGCTTTGAGGTCGGACTTCAGATGATGACGGGTCTTTACGGCTCGGAAGATGCAGACAGCATCGCAACTGCGAAAAAAATCGTTGAGCTTGCGCCCGACACGGTGAGAATTTACCCCACCGTTGTGCTGAAAGGGACAAGACTTCATGAGCTTATGCAGAGGGGTGAATTTACCCCCAAGGGTATACCCGAAACGGTTGAGCTGTGCGCAAAGCTTATCCCGATGTTTGAAAATGCAGGGATAAAGGTCATCAGAGTCGGCTTGCATTCGGGAGGCTCGGTTGAGGACGGCTTTGAGGGCGGTGCTTATCATCCGGCGCTCCGTGAGCTTTGCGAGGGCAGAATTTATTTCAATTATGCGCTCGGAGAGCTTGAAAAAATCGGCGGAGGCAGTTACACGCTTCTTGTTTCGCCGAAAGAAATTTCAAAAATGACAGGACAGAAGAAACAAAATCTTACGTTACTTCGTGAAAAGGGATATATCTGCACCGTCAAAGGTGAAGAAGGACTCTCAAAATATGAGGTTAAGGTGATTAAATGATATTAAAAGCGCTTGAAATGCAGGGCTTCAAATCCTTTCCGGATAAGACGGTGCTCGAATTCGGTAAAGGCATAACGGCGGTTGTCGGCCCCAACGGTTCGGGTAAGAGTAATATCTCCGATGCCGTGCGCTGGGTACTCGGTGAGCAGTCAACAAAGACTCTCCGAGGCTCAAAGATGGAGGATGTCATCTTCGGCGGTACAAGCCAGAGAAAGCCTTTGGGTTATGCCGAGGTTACTCTGCGTCTTGATAATTCCGACAGGGGACTCAACAACTACGATAAGGACGATGTTGCCGTAACCCGACGCTATTACCGTTCGGGTGAAAGTGAATATAAAATCAACGGTGAGGTCTGCCGTCTGAGAGATATCCACGAGCTTTTTATGGATACGGGTCTCGGACGTGACGGCTATTCGATGGTCGGTCAGGGCAGAATTGCGGACCTCGTTTCCGCACGCTCAACGCAGAGAAGAGATATGCTTGAAGAGGCAGCGGGTATATCCGCATTCCGTTACAGACGTGCTGATGCAAACCGCAGGCTCGACCAGGCGGAGGAAAATCTTGTCCGTTTGCGTGATATTCTTGCAGAGCTTGAGGGCAGAATCGGGCCTCTTAAGGTGCAGAGCGAAAAAGCACCCAAATCCCTTGCTCTTGCCGATGAAAAGAAAACTCTTGAAATCGGCTTGTGGCTTCATACAATAGAAAAATCGAAAAACGGATTGCGTGAGCAGGAGCATAAGCTTTCGGTTGCCGCATCGCAGTATGAGCAGACCGAAACAGAGCTTATTGAGCTTATTGAGCAGATAGAGCAGGCAATCAAAGAGGGTCAGGAAATGACTCTCGAAATCGAACGTCTGCGCCAGAGCATTTCCGAAGGCGAAGAGGAAGCTGCGGTTATCGACGGTAAAATCGCTGTTGAGAAAAACACGATTGAACATAACAAACAGACCATTGAGCGTATCACGGGCGATATGGGCGACAGCGAAACCTCAAAGGCTGAAATTGACGCTCAGATTGAAGCGGCGCAGAAAGATACAGCCGAAAAAGAGGTTCTTGCCACTGAAAAGAAGGAGGCTCTTGCTGCCGAAATCAAAAAGCTTGGCGAGCTTATGGGTCAGAACACCGAAAACAGCGAAAAAGCAAGAGAAATCAACGATAAAATAACCGCCGCGGCGCTCCGTCTTGCAGATATGCGTGTTGAAAAATCAACTGCAGAATCCGCAAAGCACGAGCTTGCTGCGCGAATTGCAAACATAGATGAAATTATCGAAACAAGGGGAGGAGTAATTACTTCTCTTGAAAACGAAAAAGCCACCGCACAGAAAGAGCTTGACCGTCTTAATGGCGAGGCGGCAGAGCACGAAAATGCGCTCGACGGCTACCGTATGATTATCGGCACAAGAGCCGATAAGGTTGAAAAAATGCGCAGGGAGCTTGAAAGCATCAATCTTGACATTTATCAGAATAATGCAAGAATCAAGATGCTCGATGACCTTGAAAAGAATCTTGACGGCTACGCAGGTAGTGTTCAGAAGGTTATCAAGGAGTTAAAAAGAGGCGCTCTCAGAGGAATTCACGGCACTCTTTCACAGCTCATTACAACTCCGTCGGAATATGCAATCGCAATCGAAACCGCTCTTGGTGCTGCGATTCAGAATATCGTTACCGATGACGAAAATACCGCAAAAAGAGCGATTAACTATTTGAAGGATAACAGAGCAGGCCGTGCAACCTTCCTGCCCCTTACCTCGGTCAAGTCAAGACCGTTCACCGAAAAGGGTCTTGAAAAATGTGAGGGCTTTGTTGATATGGCAGATAAGCTGCTCGATTTTGACGGCAAGTATTCCGAAATTATCGGTTCACTTCTTGGCAGAACAGCCGTTGTTGACAATATTGATAACGGCATCGATATGGCTAAGAAATATTCCTATCGCTTCAAGATTGTTACTCTTGACGGTCAGGTGCTTAATGCAGGTGGCTCGATGACGGGCGGTTCGAGAGGCTCGGGTGCAGGCTTCCTGAGCAGAGCAACCGAAATTGAAAGCCTCAAAGAAAAGGTTGCCGTTCTCGAAAAGCAGTATGACGAAAAGCAGTCATCGTTTAAGAATGCTTCGGAAGAGCTTGCACTTGTTCAGGCAGAACTTGATGCGAGCGAGGCAGAGCTTATAAAGACTCAGGAGGATATCATCAGAGCCGAAAGTGCACTGAATCTCGTCAAGGACAGATATTCTGCTGCAATGGGTCATATCAATGAGCTTGAAGCCGAAAAAGAAAGAGCAAAGGCAAGAATCATTGAATCCGAGAATGCTGAAAAGAAAGCAGATGCAGAGATTGCCGCAGTTACTGCAGAGGGCGAAAAGCTTAACTCACAGCTTGGCGAACTCGATGCAGAGCGTGAATCGCTTGAAAAACTCCGTGCTGAATCTGCGGAAATCCAAAATGCTCTTAACCTTGAAATCGTTGCTCTTAATAAGGATATTGAGGCTAACAAAGAAACTGTTGCAGGCTGTATAGAGCGTAAAGAAAGCTTCAGCCGACGTGCCGATATGCTTAATGAAGAGATTGCACAGATTGAGAAAGAAAACGAAAACATCCTTGCAACTATTACCGAGATGGAAACAAAAGTGGCTTTACTCCGTGAAAATTCGGTAAAGACAAACGAAAAAATCGAAGAGCTTCGCGAAAAACGTACTCAGGGCGAAGCAAAGAGCACATCGCTTCGCTCAAAAGAGCGTGAAATGACTACCGAAAGAGAAAAACTCGGTGGTGAGCTTGCAAGACTCGAAGAGCGCAGAGATGCAATGCAGCGTGAGCTTGAAACCGCTACGAACAAGCTCTATGACGAATATCAGCTCTCTCTCCGTGAGGCGGCAGATATGAACATCGTGCTTGATGATATTCCCAAAGCACAGCGTACTCTTCAGGAAATCAAGAATAAAATCCGCGCACTCGGCAATGTCAATGTCGGTGCGGTTGAGGAGTATAAAGAGGTTTCCGAGAGATATGAATATATGAGTGTTCAGATCGGCGACATCGAAAAATCCCGTGAAGAGCTTATGAAGCTCATCGAAGAGCTTACCGGCAAGATGGCGGAGCGCTTCAGAGAACAGTTCAGACGAATCAACAATCATTTCAGCGACACATTCAAGGAGCTTTTTGACGGTGGACGTGCAGAGCTTGTGCTTGACGACCCGCAGGATGTTCTTGAATGCAACATCAACATCAGGGTTCAGCCTCCCGGAAAGAACGTTCAGAACATCGACCTTCTTTCGGGTGGTGAAAAGGGTCTTGCGGCTATCGCACTTCTCTTTGCAATCCTTAAGGTAACTCCCGCGCCGTTCTGTATTTTTGACGAGGTTGAGGCTGCACTTGATGATGTTAACGTCAGCCGTTACGCATCCTATGTAAGAGAAATGACGGGCAATACCCAGTTCATTCTCATTACCCACAGACGAGGCACGATGGACGAAGCAGATATGCTCTACGGTGTAACGATGCAGGAAAAGGGTGTTTCCAAGCTTCTTGAACTTAAAACTGCCGAGATGGCAAAAAAACTCGGATTAGAGTAATGAACAGATTGTAAAATGTTACAAATTCAGTCAAAAGCAGGAAAACACACACTTGATTAATTATTTTTAATATGATACAATAAACAGGTAACTATATACTCTTATTAAGGAGGAATTTGAAATGTCAAACCACGGTATTATCACTTATCCCGATGCGCAGGCTGTGCAGAAGCAGCTTGACGAACTCATCAAAAAGCCTATTTACTCAATAAGCCCCGATGCTCTCAAGGCATACGAAGCAGATTATTTTGACAAAAAGTGTGCAAAGTCAAAGGTTATGATCGAAGAAGCAAAGCAGGTCATCCCCGGCGGCGTTCAGCACAACCTTGCTTTCAACTATCCGTTCCCCCTCGTTTTCACAAAGGCTGAGGGCGCATATCTTTACGATATCGACGGCAACAAGTATTATGACTTCCTTCAGGCAGGCGGTCCCACCGTTCTTGGCAGCAATCCTCCTGCAGTTCGTGAGAAGGTTATCGAGCTTCTCAACACCTGCGGTCCTTCAACAGGCCTTTTCCACGAGTTTGAATATAAGCTTTCTAAGAAAATTTCAGACTCAGTTCCCACAGTAGATATGTTCCGTATGCTCGGTTCAGGTACTGAGGCTTGCATGGTAGCTTGCCGTGTTGCAAGACTTGCTACAAAGAAAAAGCACAAGTCGGATCGTAGCCATGTCGTTCTGTGAGCCAAG
>JAZNHM010000180.1:0-13019 GCA_045576955.1 Acutalibacteraceae bacterium
CACGGTCTTGTTCTTGAAGACGCTGCTCTTGAAAGAAGCGCAAGAGGTATCATCAACTCATCATTCGGCTGTGCCGGCGAACGCTGCATGGCACTCCCCGTTATCGTTGCTCAGGAGAGCATCGCTGATGAGCTTGTAGGCTATCTTGTAAAATTCGCAAAGGAACTCAAGCTCGGCCCCGCATATGACAAGGAATCAACCCTCGGCCCCGTTGTTACCGAAGCTCACAGACAGTCCATCCTCAAGTGGATTGAAAAAGGCATTGAAGAGGGTGCAGAGCTTGTTCTCGACGGCAGAAATCCCGTTGTTCCCGGCTACGAAAACGGCTTCTATGTCGGCCCCACAATCTTTGACCACGTTACGGAAGATATGACAGTTGGTCAGAGAGAGATTTTCGGACCCGTTCTCTGCATCAAGAGAGTCAAGGATTTCGAAGAAGGTCTTGCTGTTATGAACGCAAACCCCTTCGCAAACGGCTCGGTTATCTTCACTCAGAGCGGCTACTACGCACGTGAATTCGCAAAGAGAACAGACGGCGGTATGGTTGGCGTTAACGTTGGTATTCCCGTACCCGTCGGTGTATTCCCCTTGACAGGCCACAAGCAGTCATTCTTCGGCGACCTTCACTGCCTCGGCAAGGACGGTTTCCGTTTCTACACCGAAACAAAGGCAGTCACCACACGCTGGTTTGACGAAGAAGAAATGAGAGCAAAAACCGTTGACACCTGGGACGGCTCAGTCGGCGGCGGCGAATAATTATCAATAAATCAAGCGGCTTGAAGTTCAAGCCGCTTTTTATATTTTCATTATAAAATTCAGCGCAAGTGTACCTATCACTCCCGGCAAACCAAGCACTATGTAAGAAATAACCGTATACCAATTGACAGCAATCGTAACTCCCGTTATCATTCCCGTCAGATTCACGGCAAAAAGGGCGGCAATGCCCTGCATGGCAGAAAGGAAAAAGCTTGTTGCTCCCTTTTCGCTTTTCACCACCCACCACGCAACACAGACGGTGCTGATAATCGCCGCCGCAATAAGAAGCACATTCATCAGATTACCTCCTTGCCGAACACCGATATTTCGGCGCATTCAATCCCCTTTTCCTTTGCCTGCTTTATCAGGTAGCGATAAAGCGCTTTAAGGGATTGAATTTCATAAATTATCGAATCAAGAAGATCATCGTTGCACTCGTTTTCAAATCTGCTGTATGCGCTCTGAAGACGCTGTGAGGTTTCACGAATCTGGTCAAGAGTGACGTCACGGACGGGTGCTACGGGTTTTCTTATCTTTTCATAGTAAAAAATCTTTGCATTATTAAAATATTTTTCCATAATTTTTCATCCTCCGATAAATATTCTATGGAAATTATTGGACAAATATGATAGAATAATACAGATAATATCATTTAATCCCATTTTGGAGGCTGAATTATGAATTTATATCCCATAAAACTGCTCCCCTATGTTTCGGAAACCATCTGGGGCGGCAGAAAACTGATTGAAGAATACGGCGTTAAAACCGAGAAAAACAATGCTGCAGAATGCTGGATGCTCTCGTGCCACGATGCAGGCGCAAGCTCTGTTGCAAACGGCGTATTGGCTGGTAAATCATTTGCAGATGTTGTAAAAGAATATCCCGAGCTTTGCGGTAAGAATGCAGATAATTTTGAAGATTTCCCCATTCTCATAAAATTCATTGATGCAATGGATAATCTTTCCGTGCAGGTTCATCCCACAAAGGAATACTGCGAGCTTACCGGCAAGGGTCAGAGCAAAACCGAGTGCTGGTATATCATCGACTGCGAAGAGGATGCAGGTCTTATTCTCGGATTCAAAGATAAAATTTCACCCGAAGAATTCAAGACTGCAATCGCAAACAATACTCTTACGGATTACGTTGAAACCGTGAAGGTAAAGAAGGGTGATTTCTTCTTTATTGATTCTGGTACACTCCATGCAATCTGCAAGGGAATTCTTCTTGCTGAAGTTCAAGAAAGTTCAAACACAACTTACAGAATTTATGACTATAACCGTGTCGGTGCAGACGGCAAACCCCGCGAGCTTCATGTTGAGGACGGCGCGGCTGTCACAAAGCTCGAAAAATATTCACAGCCTGATTTCTCAAATCCTGCTCTTGATACCGATGAGCGCAGACTGCTTGCAGACTGTCCTCTTTTCAAAGTGTGGAAGCTTGATGTCGACGGCGATATAAAAGGCAGTGCAGGTGAAGATTCTTTTGTTTCCCTGCTCATTATGGACGGCGAGGGCACTCTTGAATCCTGCGGCGAAACACTTGCTCTCAAAAAAGGCGACAGTATATTCATCCCCGCAAATGCAGGCGAATATAAAATCTCGGGTAATCTCGAAATAATTGAAACAAGAATTTAAGGATATAAAATGGCAGTTGTCAGTGTACAGAATTTAAAAGTTGATTTCGGCGGCAAGGTGCTGTTTGAAAACGTTTCGTTTGACGTCAATCCCGGTGAATTCGTTGGACTCATCGGCGCAAACGGAACAGGTAAAACCACGCTTTTCAAGGTCATAACGGGTGAAATCGACCCCACCGAAGGCGGCGCATTTGTCGGCAGAAATGTTAAGGTCGGCTATCTTGAGCAGCACGCATGCCACGGCTCTGTGAGAACGGTTTACGACGAAGCACTCAGTATCTTTGAACCGCTTATGCAGATGGAAGCAGAGCTTGAGGATATCGCCGCCGCAATAGATAATCACGAGGGCGACCGCGATGCGCTTATTGAAAGGCAGACGCATCTCAACGAAGTTTTTCAGGAGAAAGATGGTCTTACATTCAGAAGCCGTACACGTTCAGCTCTCATCGGTCTGGGATTTAAAGAAAACGATTTTTACCTTTCGTGCGATAAACTAAGCGGCGGTCAGCGATCGAAACTGAGTATGTGCAAGCTCCTTCTGAGCGGCTCGGATTTGCTTCTGCTTGACGAGCCAACCAACCATCTCGATATCGCAGGCACGGAATGGCTCGAAAACTATCTTTCAACATTCAGAGGAACAATAATAGTCATCTCCCACGACCGTTATTTTCTCGACAGAATAACCAACAAAACCGTTGAGCTATCCCACGGCAAGTGCCATTGCTCAAAAGGTAATTATACGGAATATCTGAAGCTCAAAGAGGAACGTCTCGAGAGCGAACGCAGGGCGTATGAAAACCAGCTTGCGGAAATAAAACGAATCGAGGGAATCATTGAGCAGCAGCGCTCTTTTGCAAGAGAACGCAACTTCATAACAGCCGAAAGCAAGCGCAAAATGCTCGAAAAGAAGAAGGCTGAACTTGTTGTGCCCGACCCTCCGCTTTCAAAAATGAGGATGAAATTCACTCCCGTATGCGAAACGGGCAACGACGTGCTGAATGTAAGCGGACTTTCAAAATCATTCGGTCTGAAAAGACTTTTTGCAAATGCGGATATGGAAGTTTTCAAGGATGAGCGTGTTTTTGTGCTGGGCACAAACGGATGCGGCAAAACAACGCTTCTGCGCATTCTCACAAAACAGCAATCAGCCGATGAAGGCGCATTCAGTTTCGGTTCGAATGTAAAAATCGGCTATTTCGATCAGAGCCTTGAAAGCCTGCGCGGAGGAAAAACCGTCATTGATGAAATCTGGGATGAGCACCGTCTGTTTACCGAAACAACCGTACGCAGTTATCTTGCTCTCTTCCTTTTCAGAGGTGATGACGTTTTCAAGAATGTCGATAACCTCAGCGGCGGCGAAAAGGCAAAGCTTTGCCTTTTGAAGCTGATGCTTTCGGGGGCAAACGTGCTTCTTCTTGACGAACCGACCAACCATCTTGATATTCCGTCAAGAGAAGTGCTTGAAGCGGCTCTCGAGGATTTTGACGGCACGATTATCGCCGTATCGCACGACAGATATTTTATCAATAAGCTCTCAACCAAGATTTACAGAATGACCGAAAACGGCTTTGAAAAGTTTGACGGCGACTATAACGCATATGCGGGAATCGCTCTTGCTCAAGCAAAGGAAAAGCCGAAAAAAGCCGAAAACAAGGTCAATTTATATAAGCTTCGCAAGGAACGCGACAGCGAAATGAACCGCCTCAAAGGTAAAATAAAACGTACCGAAGAGGAAATCGACCGACTTGACAGCGAGATTAACGAAGTCAACGGTATTCTTTCCTCTCCCGAAGCGGCGGCAGACTATGAAAAAATAATTGAACTCACCCAGAGACTTGAAGAACTCACAGAAATGCAGCTCGAAATAATGGATGAGTGGGAACAAATGAATTCAAGGCTCACCGAGCTTGAAGAAACGGAGGTTTAACCGTGACTCACGAACAGATTTTCAAAAACGCAAAATGGATTAAATGCACAGGCAGCGATGCTCCTCTTTTTAGAAAAATATTCAATGCCGTCAAAGGTGAAAAAGCAGAAATTGTTATCTGCGGACTCGGATATTTCAAGCTTTTCATCAACGGCAGAAAGGTCAGCGATGATTTGCTTGTGCCCAACGCAACCTGCTACAATGAAAGAGACCTTCACAAGCTTGTTTTTCCGCTTGACGATGAGTTTTCGTTCAGAATTTATGCAATGAAATATGATGTTACCGATTACCTCTGCGACGGTGAAAACACAATTGCGGTTATGGTCGGCAACGGTTATTACAATCAGAATGTGCGTATGGCAGAGGGTGATGTTGTTTTCGGCACTCCGAAGCTCTGCTTTATCCTTGAAAAGGAGAGCGGAAACGTTATCAGCGATGAATCAACCCTTTCACACAAGGGATTCATCACATTCAACAACCTCTATCACGGCGAAAAGCACGACTATACTCTTTACCCCGATGATTTTATGATGAATGATTTTGACGGTGAGGGATTTGCTGAAAGTACTATTATTACCGCTCCCGAAAGCGAATTTTATATTCAGTTCTCCCCTGCCGACAAGGTAACAAGAACTCTTATCCCCGTTCTTCTTAAGGATGAGGGCGAAACAAAGCTTTATGATGCAGGCGAAAATACAGTCGGCTATGCCGTTTTCAAATGCAAAGAAAAAGGCAAAACAATAAAGGTCAATTATGCCGAAGAAATCTATGACGAAAGACATTATTTCGGCATCCATTTTGATGAAGGATATCAGGAGGAGCAGTTTATCACTGACGGCACGGACCGTGAATATATACCTCACTTCACCTGGCACGGCTTCAGATATTTCAGAGTCACCGCCGATGTTGAGCCGATAAGAGTTGATGTTGTTCACTCCGACTGCCCCGTGACATCATCATTTGAAAGCGACAACGAAAATCTCAACTGGCTTTATGATGCATACATAAGAACCCAGCTTGCAAATATGCACAGCGGCGTTCCTTCCGACTGCCCTCACAGAGAGCGTCTCGGCTACACGGGTGACGGAATGCTTTGCGCTGAAACCGCAATGATGCTTCTTGATTCTCGCGAATTTTACCGCAAATGGCTTTACGATGTTTCTGACAGCCAGTGCAAAAAAACAGGTCACGTTCCTCACACCGCACCCCTTATGGGCGGTGGCGGCGGCCCCGCAGGCTGGGGCGGTGCGATGATTGAGGTGCCGTATAAATTCTATAAGATGTACGGTGACAAAGCTCTGCTCGAAGAATTCTTCCCGAAGATGCTTAAATTCCTTGATTACCTTGAAAGCCGCAGTGAAAACGGTCTTGTTTGGCGTGAAGAAGAAAACGGCTGGTGCCTTGGCGATTGGTGTTCGCCCGCTCCCATGGGTCTGCCCGAAGCATTCGTAAACACCGCTCTTTATATCAGATTTATGAATCAGATGATTGAAATCGGTGAAATTCTCGGCAAATCAAGCGAAACGGAACACCTCAAAGAGCGAATCGAAAAAAGCTCACACTCACTCAAAATTGCATATTATAATCCTTGGAATCACCACTATTGCGGCAACACACAGGGTGCATCCGCTCTTGCATTCAGCGCAGGTCTTGCTGATAACGAAAGTAAAAACCGATTGATTGATAGATACAAGCATCTCGGAATGTTTGATACGGGCATATTCGCCACCGAAGCACTTATCGGTTATCTTTTTGAAATCGGCGAAAATCAGCTTGCTTTTGATTTGCTTGCAAATGACAAGGAAGTTTCGTTCGGCAATATGAAGAAGAACGGTGCAACAACCCTTTGGGAAAACTGGAACGGTCAGGATTCGAGAAACCACCCGATGTTCGGTGCTGTCACAAAATATATCTTTATGTATCTTCTTGGTATCCGTCAGGCAAAAGGCGGCATTGCATATAAGGATGTTGTTATCTCACCTTGCTTTGTTGACGGTATGAACGAAGCAAAGGGTCACATCACAACCGAAAACGGCGTTATCTGTGTTGAATATAAAAAAGACGGCAAAAAAGCCGTTGTGAAAGCATATGCCGATGATGGAATCAATGCCGTGTTTGAATTTGGCAACGAAAAAATTCCGTTCAGCGGAGAAAGAGAATTTACAGTGAATTTAGGAGAATAATTATGGTTACAGTAAAAAATTACGAACCCAAATATTTTGAAGATGTCCGTCAGGTGTGCATTAATACAGGCCCGGATTCCGCTGCAACAGACCCAAATATGAGAGATTTCATTCTCTTCACATTCTGCGACTATTACTGCGAGCAGGAGCCTGAAAATGCGTTTGTGCTTGTTGATGAGAACGATGTTGCACAGGGATATGTTTTCGGTGCAAGAGATTTCAAGACATACATCAAAAATATGAAGCCTTACCTCGCAAAGGTCAAGAAAACCGGCAAGGAGAATTATAGAGATGCGATTCTTGAAATCCTCGGTCATGCCGTTTATTCCTTCAAATATCCCGCACATCTCCACATTGATATCAACGAGCCTTTCAGAGGCAACGGCAACGGCTCAAAAATGATAACAACACTTACCGACCATATGAAGAATGATATGGGTGTTAAGTCCATTATGCTCATCGTCGGCTCGGGCAACACAAGAGGAATCAACTTCTACAAGAAAAACGGCTTCAAAATCATCCACGCGTTTAAAAACACAGGCACCGTTATGGCAAAGGAGCTTTAATCTATGCGATACGGAGTTATAGGCACGGGCTGGATTGCAAAATCGTTCATTGACGGCGCAAGGATGCTTTGCAATGCGGAGTTTGTTGCAGTATATTCAAGGACATTCGAAAGCGGTAATAAGTTTGCATCTGAGAATCATATTCCCGAGGTTTTTACGGATATAACCGAATTTGCAAACGGCGATTTCGATGCCGTATATATCGCAAGCCCTAACCGTCTGCACTTTGAGCAGTCAAAGCTGATGCTTGAAAACGGAAAGCACGTCATCTGCGAAAAACCGATAACCGTTGAACCCGAAGAGCTTGAAGAATTGCAGACACTTGCAAAGGAAAATGGGCTTATCCATATTGAAGCGATAATGTATATGTTCAATCCTGCAAGGGAACTTCTGAAAAATGCACTTGCAAAAATCGGCAGAATAACAAGCGTTCATTTTGATTTTTCACAGCTTTCATCGAAATATCCCGCCTATCTTGCAGGCAGTCTGCCCAATATTTTCAACCCTGCTCTTGCGACGGGATGCCTTATGGACCTTGGCATTTACTGCGTATACCCTGCCCTTGATTTATTCGGTTTACCTAAAAAAATAACCGCCTGCGCCCACTTTATGGATAGCGGCGCTGACGGCAGCGGAAATTCGGCATTTCTTTACAAGGACAAGCTTGTTAATCTCACCTATTCAAAACTCGGTCAAGACAGACTCGGCTCACAGATTTTCGGTGATGAGGGCACAATCACCATTGAATCAATCTCAAAGCTCACAAATATGAAACTGATTGATAACAAAGGCAACACAACCGAAATCATTGGCGATGTGATAAAAGAAAAGCTTATGGGATATGAAGCCGAAACTTTTGAAAGGTTTATTGCGAATCCCGATGACCCGTATTATCAGACGGTCCGCGAAAGAGCCTTGCAGGTCAGCAGAGCGATGAAAGAAATCAGAGATTTGAGCGGAATAAAATTCGGATAAATAATAACAAAAAACCGACTGCGGTAACCGCAGTCGGTAATTTTTTATGCATTTACGGTTTCTTTTTCTTCTTCCTTTTCAGCCTTTTCTTCTTCGGGAGGAAGATTGACGGGCTGAAGAGAAACAACAAGATTTGTTATTGAGGATGCGAGATATATCGCGGCGCTGACGAAGATTCCCCAGCTCGGTCCGCACTGAATTGCATCTGCAAGGGTGCTTGCCTGAATCATACCCGAAAAATCGTGGAAACAGAACGCACTTGCAAGCATACAAAGGCTTGCAACAAGATTCGTCATAAACAATCCCTTGCTGTTGAACTTCTTGAAGTTGAGCATAAGGAATACGAGACTCACGAGCAGCGAAAGAGCTGCAAGAAGAACAAACACGATTGAAAGCATAAATCTGAGCGATGCGTCGCCAATTACTGCAGAGCCGGTAGCCTTGAAAATGCCGAGAATGTCAAAATTAAGAAGATTCAGCACCATTGTTACGGCATTGATTGTTATCTTTTCATCGCAGAACGGAATCGAAACCGCCATTGTGCCGAAAGGCAGAAGAAGAGAGAAAAGAGGAAGAACACTGATAGGAATTCTTGCAATTCTCAGTTTGGTGCCGACAAAGGAATACTTGAACTTTCTCATTGTTTCGTGAAGCTTAGCAAAAGCTGCTTCTGCTTCAATTGAATCCTGCTCAAGTCTGTTTTCCCAGTCATAGTTAGCGATGTTGACACCGCAATCGGGGCATTCAGCCTTGACATTCCATATATGAAGTTTACGGTTACACTTAGGACACTTTGCCATAAGATTCACACCTTCTCTTACATTAATATTTTAATTCTATACACAAACACAGTTTGTGTCAACAATTATTTTTGACCGTAATATGCGTTTGCACCGTGTTTTCTGTAATAGTGCTTCTTAAGAATATGCTCGTTTGCAGGCTGTGCATCAAGAGTTTTGCTCAGATACGACATCTTGGCAACCTCTTCAAGAATTGCCGAATTCTTTGCGGCGTCATAGCCGTCCTTTCCCCATGTGAACGGTCCGTGAGAACGCACAAGCACAGCGGGAACAGCATTATAATCAATTTCTCTTGTTTCGAAGCATTCTGCAATAACCTTGCCTGTGTTAAGCTCATATTCGCCTTCGATTTCTTCTTTAGTGAGGTCTCTTGTGCAAGGTACACTTCCGAAAGCAAAGTCGGCGTGAGTCGTGCCGTAGCAAGGAATATCACTTGCCGCCTGAGCAAATGAAACAGCAAAAGTTGAGTGTGTATGGGCAACGCCGCCGATTTCCGGGAATCTGCGGTAAAGCTCAAGATGAGTGGGTGTATCGGACGAGGGGTTAAGCTCGCCCTCAACCTTTTCACCATTAAGATTCATAACAACCATATCCTCGGGCTTCATCGTTTCGTAACTGACGCCCGAAGGCTTTATTACTACAAGACCCGTTTCTTTGTCAATTTCGGAAACATTTCCCCAAGTAAAAAGCACAAGCTTATATTCAACGAGTTTGAGGTTTGCCTCATATACTTTTTGTTTAAGATTTTCAAGCATTTTATTCACCTGCAAATAATGAAGTTACGACTGTCGCATAGACATGCGAAGGGTCTTTAAGAAAATTACGCTTGATTTTCTCTGCCTGCTCAAGGTCAGCGGCATATAAGGTAAGGTCCATAAGAATATCACCTTTATAAACAACTTTAAAAGTGACGTTGCATCCACCCTCAGTTTTCTGAATTTCAACCGTATTTTCTTGTTCTCTCTTTTCGAGAAGCTGAAGATAAATCACATCCGCAAGTGCAGTTTCTTTAACCGACTTCGGAAGCTCCTTTGAAAGCTCGTTGACCGAAAGCGCACCTTTCGGAGTAAGATAAACAAATCCGTCGGACTCCGAAAGATTTCCGTTATCGAGAAGCTCGTCAAAAGCCTGAATAACCTCGAAATAGTTCGCAAGGCCGTGAAGCTGAAGAGCTTCGGTAATCATACTGCTCTTGACAGGATCATTGAGCTTGCTGATAACAAAGGTTATAAGAATTTTTATCTGCGTTGTGTTGCGAAGTCCGCCGGGTTCAACACCGTCGGTAAAAGCATTGAAATCATTATCCATTGACATTTGAATTCTCCCTGCGTTCGGCAAGCTCTTTGATGATTTTATCTTTCTTCTTGCCGGTGTAATCATTAAAGAACATCGGAATTGCGCAAAGCACAAGGCTTATTGCGGGAATGATCGTTATCATTATAAACATTCCTCTGAGGGTTTCATCGGGCTGAGCCTGAGCAAGCTCGATTGTTACACCGAAATCATTCTTCGCCTTGATAGGTTCAACATAGTTATAAGCATCGAGCACAAAACTTGTGATAAGAGTTGAAATACCCGCGGTAAGCTTACTGATAAAAGTCTGCGATGCAAAGCAAGCACCTTCCGAACGTCTGCCCGTTTTCCATTCCAGATAGTCAACGCTGTCACCGACCATTGCGTAGGTAATAACGTTGAAAATTCCCAGAGGCAGACCAACAATTGCAAGGACAGCGAGAAGTGCGTAGAAATTGCTGTAACCCATAAAATAGAGCACCATATGAATAACTGCTCCGAAAAGAGCAGAACCGATATAAATCTGCTTGAGCGAAAGCTTTTTGCGGAGCATAGGCATAACAACCATTGCAATCATCATACCAGCACCGATAGCAACAGTCATAACAACCTGAACCGAGCCGTGAGGAACGATGCCAGAATCCTGAATAAGATATGTTGCGATATATGAACCGGAGGTCTGTGCCATAAGCATTGCCGAACCGAGAACACTTGCGGCAATAAGAAGAAGTAAGGGTTTATTCTGAGTATAAGCCGAAACAACCTCTTTTACACTGACTTTATCTTTGGGAGGCTGCTCAACCTTTTCTTTTGTTCCAAAGAAAGCAAGAAGAGAAATCATTGAACCGACAACACCGAAAATGAGACCGCCAACAAAATAACCTTTTGTAATGCCGAGGGACGATGTGCGAAGCACAGGAATAAGAACTGTGGGAAGAATTCCGCCGATGGTGCTGCCTATTCTTGCAATTGAAAGAAACTTGTTGCGTTCGTTTTCAAGAGGAGTAACAACTGCACTCATACCCCAGAACGGAACGTCCTGAATCGTGAAGCAGATGCCCCAGATTATGTAGGTAATGGCAGCATATGCAACCTTTGCACTGTAGTTCTCAAAAGAAGGAACCGTAAAGAGCGCTATGGTTGAAGCCATAATGAGGAAGGGTGAGAAAAGAAGATAAGGACGGAGCTTACCAAACTTGGTTTTTGTTCTGTCGGCAATCACACCCATTACGGGATCATTTGCAGCATCAAAAATTCTTGCGCCGAAGATAATCCAGCCTGCGTGAGTTGCCTGAATTCCTGCCGCATCGGTATAGAAAATCAACAGGTAGGTTGACATAAGGGTATATATCATACTTCTGCCGAAGGCTGAAGTTGCAAACGAAGCAATTTCGCTCGTTTTGAGATATTTCTTTTCCATTATTTGTTTCTCCTTCTGCCTTTTATATCTTTTCTCTTGTTTCTGTTGGGATACATCGGATGACCATATTTGCCTCTGTTGATAAGCTCAGGTGTTACAAAACGTTCTTTGGTTGCCCACGCACCGCAGACATTTGACCAGCCTTCGCAGTATGCTCTGTAATATGTAACATCCTTCTCTTTGCGCATCTTAACGAAGTAAGGAAGATTGCACCAGATTACAGACGGAATTGCAATTACAAATAAGAAAAGCGGACCGAGAATCATTGACTGCACGGTGTGGCCGTATTCATGAATCTTTGTGTCGTTAAGTCTGTCACCCTCACGGTTTTTGTTGATGAAAATAAACATTCCGAGCGACACTCCGCCAAAATTCTTTTTGTCGATATAAGTAATCAACGCATTATGATACCATTCGCTCTCTGCGCCCTTGGATTTGTAAACCGCAAGCATAATAAGACCCATAATATTCTGAACAATTGCATATGTAAAATGCCAGAGATAAAACAAGATTTTTTTCAGGATTTTCACATAAACACCCACTTTAATTATAATTGCATATATAATATCATAAAGAAAGTATTTTTGCAATATTTTCTATAGTATATTATAATCTTTATAAATGTTGACATTGACAAACCGTTGTGATATACTGTATCGGTAAAAATAAATATTTTGACCGTAAAGATTATGACGGAGACAGTAGCTTTTGCAAGTGCAAGCCAAGTGAGGTGGAGACAGTGCGAACCCGCCCTTGCCGCAAATGTGAACATCACTCCCGAATCGCAAACCGAAAAAATACCTTAAAGTATGACAGTAGGCTTTGACGGATTCCCGCCGTTACCGGGAGCATAAAGATCGGGTTATGTGGGTTTTGTTTCTGAATTGTGCCTTGTCCCGTTCGGGTCAGGGTTTTTATTTTTGTTAAAGAATTTTCAAAATAAATCGGAGGAATGCAAAATGTACGAAAAAGTTTCGTCAAATTTTGATTTCGTGACCAGAGAAAAAGCTGTGCTTGATTTCTGGAAAGAGAATCAGATTTTCGAAAAGAGCATTGAAGAGCGCAAGGGCTGCCCGACATACACATTCTATGACGGCCCCCCCACTGCTAACGGCAAGCCCCATATCGGCCACGTTCTTACCCGCGTTATCAAGGATATGATTCCCAGATACCGTGCAATGAAAGGCTGTATGGTTCCCCGTAAGGCAGGCTGGGATACTCACGGTCTTCCCGTTGAGCTTGAAATCGAAAAGAAGCTCGGCATCAACGGTAAGGAACAGATTGAAAACTACGGTCTTGCCCCCTTCATTGCCGAATGCAAGGAAAGCGTTTGGAAATATAAGGGTATGTGGGAGGATTTCTCAGGCACAGTCGGCTTCTGGGCTGATATGGATGACCCCTATGTAACCTACCACAACAGCTATATTGAGTCCGTATGGTGGTCACTCAAGGAAATCTGGAACAAG
>JAZNHM010000181.1:0-5632 GCA_045576955.1 Acutalibacteraceae bacterium
ATTGTAGATATATTATATATTGTTTTATAAATAAAGTCAATGACAGTATTGACCAAAACGGATAAAAGTGATAGACTATCCGATTGGAAGAAGGTAACAAAATGAAAACTTTAACGAAACAAAAGAATGAAAACAAAATAATTTTCATCTGCTGGCTTGCATATACAGCGGCATATGTCGGCAGACTCAACTTCAACGCATCAATCGTTGCAATCATCTCTGACCTCGGAGTAACCAAAGCAGATGCAGGGCTTGTCAGCTCATTCTTTTTCTTTGCATACGGTGCGGGTCAGCTTGTAAACGGCATTCTTTCAAAGAAATACAACGCAAAAATAATGATATTCCTTTCGTTGATGTGCTCTGCTGTTTTCAACATAATGATGCCTATATGCAACGATATTTCAATCATGAAATTCATCTGGATGCTAAACGGTATTGTGCAGTCAGTATTATGGAGCACTCTTATCAAAACCCTCTCTGATTTTGTATCGGATAAAAAACTGCCGAAAGCAATACTTGCAATGAGCACAACCGTCGCAATCGGAACGCTTGTTGCATACGGAATATCATCCATATCAGTCAGATTCGGAAGCTGGCAAATTGTTTTTTACGTTGCATCGGTTGTTCTTGTTCTAAGTGCAATTATCTGGTTTGCTCTTTTCGGAAAAGCACCTGAAAAAATCGCACAAACCGAAGAAATCAAAGGCAAAAAAGTAAAAATGGCAAAACCCGTTCTTCTTGCTCTTTTTCTTGCGGCATTTGCGGGAGTTGCAAACGGTTTTATCAAAGATGGCATCAACACCTGGGTGCCTTCCGTACTTTATGAAGAATTCGGAATTTCTCAGTCATTCTCCATTCTTCTGACTCTTCTGCTGCCTATGGTTTCGACTATGGGTGCGGCAATAGCCAAAAAGGTTCACGAAAAAATCAGATCCCACGCAGCAATGAACTGCATATTCTATGTTTTTTCTGCACTCCTTTGCGGCGGAATTCTTCTTTCAATGAAGATACACAACATTGTTACGATTATGATTTGCTTCATCTGCGTTGCTTGCGGAATGGCAATGATAAACAATGTTATCACAAGTATGTTTGCGCTTGACCACAGAAAACTGCTCAACGCAGGCTTTGCGGCAGGACTTCTCAACACCTTCTGCTATATCGGAAGCACAGTAACATCCTATACCCTTGGTGCAGTCTCGCAGAATTTCGGATGGAATGCCGTATTCATTATAATGCTTTGCGTATGCATTGCGGCGGCAGTGATATGCTTTACGGGTATTCTCAGTGAGAGAAAAATGAAGGAGAAATAAGATGATAAGATTTGACTGCGACTATCTTGAGGGTGCACACCCGAGGATAATTGAAAAACTTGTTGAAACAAATATGGAGCAGACCGCAGGCTACGGCTGCGACCCACACTGCGACAGAGCAAAAGAACTGATAAAAAAAGCTTGCAACGCACCTGACAGCGATGTTCATTTTCTTGTCGGCGGCACTCAGACCAACACCGCTGTTATCAGCAGTGCGCTCCGCATTCATCAGGGCGTTATAAGTGCGGTTTCGGGGCACATCAACGTTCACGAAAGCGGTGCAATCGAGGCTACGGGTCACAAGGTGCTTGCACTCCCCTCGTCGGACGGTAAGCTGAACGCAGAACGAATCCGTGAATGCTATGATTCTCACCATAATGATTTATGTGCCGAGCATATGGTTCAGCCTGCAATGGTTTATATTTCTTTCCCGACAGAAGGCGGCACAATCTACACTAAAAAAGAGCTTGAGGATATTTATTCCGTCTGCAAAGAAACAGGAATGTTTCTTTACATCGACGGGGCAAGACTCGGCTACGGACTTGCAAGCGAAGGCTGTGACCTGACCTTGCCTGACATTGCGGCAAACTGCGATATATTCTACATTGGCGGCACAAAAGTCGGTGCACTTTTCGGCGAAGCACTTGTAATTAACAACGAATATCTCAAGAAAGATTTCAGATACGTTATCAAACAGAAAGGCGGACTGCTCGCAAAAGGCAGACTGCTCGGAATTCAGTTTGAAACGCTTTTCGAGGACGGACTCTATTCTGAAATCTCCGCTTATGCAATAGAATGCGCAAAAAGAATTCACGATATCTTCGCTTCAAACGGCTACGAATTTCTTTTTGATTCAAAAACAAACCAGCAGTTCCCGATACTCACCGATAGCGAACTTGAAACAATCGGAAAAGAATTCACTTATGATTATTGGGCATCACTTCCCGACGGCAGAAACGGCGTACGCTTCTGCGCAAGCTGGGCAACAACAAAAGAAAATCTTGATAAGTTGGAAACAAAAATAAAATCACTCAGATAAAAAATAACCGCACAGCACGCTGAACGCATTGCTGTGCGGTTAAACTCTTTATTCGGTTATCCTTCGTGGTACATTCATTATTTTCTGTAAGAAAACGGTTATAAACCGCGCTGATAACAACAGAGTTATAATCAATGACAACGGAACTAATATCCATTCTCCGACATATTGTTTGCAATCTAAAACATTAAAAATCACATATAGAACAGAATAATGGAAAACATACACTCCCAAAGTACGCTGTCCGAGCTTTGCTATTAATCCCTTCGGAGTTCGTTCGGGAGTGAGAATCACCACCGCAGTTCCAATAATAAACGCAACAACATAATAGACAAATCTGAACCAGAACCCAAAATGGAAATTGCCGTTCAAGGAAGAATAAGGATTTCGGCCTGTAAGCAAAAGACGGGTCCAGTAGATATCATCGCCTTTATAAGCGACAAAAGCTATTGCGGCAACAATCAAAATTGCCGAAACAATCTTCTGCGGTTTGCCTTTGCAAAATTTCTCGATTTTTTCTCTGTCGGCAATATATCCGACATAGTAAAACGGATAAAAAACAAAGAATCTTGAAAGACAAAGAAAGTTGCCGATGTTGTCATTATACCCTGCAAAGCAAGCGATTATTATGCTGAACGTAAGGACATATTTCCACGAAAAATCCTTTAACAGCATTGTTACCATAATACAAAACGCCATTGCAAGCAAATACCAAGGAAATCCGCCTTCTGAAAATAAATCAAACTTTGGTCTGACTCCCGAAAGCAACTGTGTTACGAAAACAATAACCTTCATAAACACATACATCATAACAAAGCCGATTACCTTATCTTTTCTTTTTTCGTCAACGGCTTTCTTTGAAAAAAGACCTGACACAAAAAAGAAAACAGGCATATGAAAAACATAGATAGAAAGATATACACCTCTCATCACTTCGGAATCGGGCGTAAAATAATCTGCCACATGACCAAGAACAACGAGAAAAATCAATATAAATTTAAGTATATCCCACTTTTGACCTCTGCTTGCGGAATCGGAATTCAGATGTTGAACAGACATAGTTATTCTCCTCAAAACAGAAATCACTTTAAGAATTCATAAAGCTTTTCACAATGCTTATCTTTTGTGATAAAGAAATTTTTCATTCTGTCATCATAAATCTTTTCGGGTTCAAACTTGTTTTCAGCAAGCTTTTCGAGGCATTTAACAAGGTCGGCGGCTGATTCGGTTACTTCGCCGAATCCCTCTTCAAGCGGTAAATCGAGCTTATAATAGCTGTGGGTAACGCCTGCCCTGAACTGCTCATAATCGGGGACAAAATAAAGAATGGGTCTCTGAAGATAAACAAAGTCAAAGACAATTGACGAATAGTCGGTTATCATCAGAGCGTAATCCTGCATCTCGATATCACCCTGAGCAATATTAATTCTGGGATTATTGACCTTAAAGCAATGATTATATGGGCTGAAAATGGGATGATTCTTGAAATCAAGAATAAGGTCGTGTTTTTCAAGTATTTCCGCAAGTTTGTCCGAATTAAGGAAGTCGTTTATCTGAACAAAGAACGGCGATGCAAGGAACTTATCCTCATAGAGCACTCTTGTGTTATTCACATAATCACCGATAAGATTCTTTCGCCATGAGGGTGAAAACAGAATTCTGTTTTTGGGTTTCACCGATTTATCAATGGTATCGAATCTCGGCATACCGGAACAGATAAGGTCATCCTTCTTGAAATTATAATAATTTATAAAATTGTTAAATTCAAATTCGGAAGATACAACTACCTTATCAACATTTGATCTTTCTTTTGAGTAAAGCAACGGAAGATTTGCGTGAAGAATTCCATGCTGAAGATATATAACCTCATAATCGGTTATATCGGAATACCATTTCAACGGCATACCGTCAAAAGGAGAAATGATGGTAAGTGAGTTAAACGATGTGAGAATCTTTTTGCAGTTAAGGAACAAGAGCTTATGCTTAAGGCTCTTGAATTTAACAAGATGCTTTCTCTGCTCTTTATTGAAATACTGCGACGGGTCTTTGAGTCCGTCAGTGACATAATATCTTTCAACACCGTCATTCTTCGACAAATCGTGAATAAACTGCTGATACGCATTATCGAAAATATTTTCTCTGTCACAATAAAGCCAGATTTCTTTTTGGTTGCGGAGTATTCTTGCAGCTTTGCGATAGAACAAAGCTCTGTTATTATCCGCTTTTACAGCTTCATCGGCATAATCTGAATACTCTTTAAGTTTTGCTTCATTCGCCTTGCAAACATCAAAAATTCTTGTTTTGGGATTGAATTCAAAAGTAAATTCACCGCAGGCAGCTTTGGTCTTTGCACCGTTTATCGCACACTTGAAGCCGAACAAAACTTTCGGAACAATCGTTACACCATCGATTTCCATAATAAATGTAAAGCTGTTGTTTTCAGAAAGCTCTGCTTCAAAATCAAAACCGCCAAAACAATTGGTTTTTGTTCGTCCTTTGTAATAACTGAACGTTGTATCCTGCAAGGGAATTTCGTGAAGTTTGTTATTAACATCGGAATAAGACAAGCGGATATTTTTGTAATCAAGAACTCCGTTTTTTATATACCCGTTAACACAGAAACGGTTATTGTGAATTCGCAGGCTGTTAAGAACGATTGTGTGTTCCTGTGAAAACCAGAGATAGCCTTCGTTGAACGCACTGAAAACAGTGCTGTTTAACGCATAGTCATTCTTTTCTTCTTTCAGGCGCATCAGATACTCAATATGGAAAGTATCAACATAAATTGAATTGCAGATTATTCTGTTGTCAATTTGCTTAAGAATATTTCTGAGACGTTCAAGCTGAGCGTTTTCGGTTTCCTCATCAATATGGCTGACAAGCATATCCGAAGTTATTCTCCATCCGAGATTATAAATCACCAAAGCCTGAGCAACGGGATGCGGTTTTCCGTTTTCGTCCTTTGCAAAGTCAATAAGTCTTTCAAGAAAAGATGCATACTGTTCGAAGCAATAATACGGATTGTTCATTATTGAGCTTGCAGAATTTGAATGGCGGAAATAAGTATATACAGCTTCTTTCACAAAACCGAACTTCTGCTTTTTCATCATCCAGGAGAAAATATAGAACTGGTCTTCGCCGAGCGAAAGCGATTCGTCAAAAAGAACTCTTTCGTTCTCCGGAACATTTTTTACGCATACGTTCATTGTAGTCTGAAGCATACGGGGATCCATATCATAAATTCCGTTATTACCGAGAAGGTCATAGCGTTTATGAGTTG
>JAZNHM010000182.1:0-27134 GCA_045576955.1 Acutalibacteraceae bacterium
ATTCGAGATAATCATACATATCGCCCTTGAGAAGCGGATCACAAACGCCCATGATATGATTCGGGAGTCCGCAAACGGTAAGACCGATTGTTATAATAACAAAATCAAGCCAATAATTGCCCGTCGGCTTATATCCGATAAAATAGAGCAATGTATAAGCAGCGCCGCTGAATATTCCTGCAGAAATCGCTGTTGTGCGAAGCCCGAATTTTCTGATAACAGCGGGAGCAACGGGAGTTATAACATAATTGGGAATACCCGTAAAAAGGCTGCAGAGAAGACGGTTGGAAAGTCTTCCTGTGCAGTTAAGCCAGAAGAAATCCTCAGACGCTCCACCTACGCCTTTGATTCCGCCGAAGAAATTCGAGAGGAGCAAAGCAGCAAGCGGACGACAAGTTACAATTGATTTCGCGGCCTTGAAGAAACCAACCTGATTCATTTCTTCCTTCGATGCAATCGAAACTCTTTCTTTCATTGTAAAGAATCCGTAAATCGCACCAAAAACCGCAATCAATACAAAGAATATCGAAAATCCTGTATAGACCTGAGGCTGAGTGATCGCATTCTTAGTCACTCCGGGAACAAAGTCAACGAAAACGGGAACAAGCGACGGCAGCCATGTAAACAGATTAACAAACTTTTGTGTCGCAATCAATGTACTTCGCTCGTTTGTGTTTGGAGTCATATTATAGAGAAGAAGCTCCCAACCGCTCAGATAAGAAAATCCAATTCCGTAAATAATCGTAGCAACAAGTGCATAAACAAATTTCTGACCCGAAGTAAACGAACCGGGTATCATATAGAAAAGTATCGATGCAATTGCCCAAAACGGCATCGGCAGAATCAAAAAAGGTCGAAGTCTGCCCCAACGAGTTCTGAATCTGTCAATAACAATACCTGAAAGCGGGTCATCGAGAGCATCCCATACGGTCGAAACAGTACCTAACAAGCCGTATTGCTTACCTGTAAGGCCGAGGAAGCTCATCATAAAATACTGTTTTGTTGAACCAATGAACGATGTAAGGTTATTTAGTCCGTATGAAGTTATGGCATATGCCGCTATTTCACGAGGACGGACATATCTTTTTTCTTCTTTTGAGACAGCAACCGCATTGTTTTCCGTAGCGGACATTTTTCTCCCCCTTTACAAGAATACTTTTATGTTATAATACCATATATGCATCTTGGCTGTCAATCTATATTAAAAAGTATATACATTTTTGTTATATTTTATATAATATATACATATAATAATAACATTCTACATTGTTCACAAAATTTCAGATTTAATCCAGTAAAATTATTTGAATATTTTTTAAAAAGCACTTGACAAACAGCCAAAAGTGTGTATAATGGATAAGTAGACATCGCGGAGTAGAGCAGTTGGTAGCTCGTCGGGCTCATAACCCGGAGGTCGCAGGTTCAAGTCCTGTCTCCGCAACCAATAATCACAGGTCATCGTCAGATGGTCTGTGATTTTTCTTTTCAGAAATATTGTTAAATAAATTATTTGCGCGTGATATAATTGTAATATTAATTTTTTACAGACATGTAAAAGAGGAAAAACAATGGGTTATAACATTAAATATTTGCTGGGCATTGACGGTGGAGGAACAAAAACGGAATTTCTGCTTACAGATTCAGTCGGGAACGAAGTCAGAAGACTGTTTCTTGGTAATTCCAACCCCGTCAACCGAGGAATCGAAAACACCTTTGCCGTTATTAACGAAGGCATAATAAAAATATGCGAAGGTTTAAACATTGGTGAAATATCTGTTTTTGCAGGCATCGCAGGTAGTAAAACAGCTGAAAGCCAAAGGCTTCTCAATGATTTTCTGTCGAGTTTCGGTTTTGCTTCGTTTGATTGCGGAAGTGATATTGACCTTGCGCTTGAGGTTGCATTAAAAGGCGAAAACGGAACTGCCGTAATTATGGGTACAGGTATTGTTGCTTATGCTCGTTTGGGCGAAAAACTTCACCGTACGGGCGGACGAGGTTATATGATCGACAAAGGCGGAAGCGGATTTCACTTTGGGTCGGAAGCTCTCAATTCAGCGTTTGAATTTCTTGAAGGCAGAGGCGGTAGCGAAACGATTTTAACGCTTGTTGAAAATAAACTCGGTAAAAAGCTTGAAGATTCCGTTGCCGGAATATATAACGGTGGTGCGGCATGCGTTGCATCTTTTGCACCCGTTATTTTCGAAGCATTCAAGCTTGGTGATGCTGTTGCAGATGAAATCATAGACCGAAACGCTTATGAAGCGGCAAAAATAATTAACAGTGCAAAGAAAAACACTGATGAAAAAATCGTTGTTTGTGGCGGACTGTGTAAACAAAAAGAAATATTATATCCTTTTCTTATGAAATATATTGAAGGTAAGGCTTCTCTAACATTTCTTGATGAACCGATGGTAAACGGTGCAATTTTGCTTGCAAGGAGAACTGAATAATGTTGAAAACCGAAATGAGAAATCCCGATACATACGGCATTGACAAATTGTCAACACTTGAAATGCTTGAAATAATCAATAAGGAAAACGCCACTGTGACAGTTGCTGTTGATTCCGCTTTGCCTCAGATTGCAATTGTCTGTGATGCGGTTGCCGATGCCATAAAGTCAGGCGGCAGAATTTTCTATATTGGAAGCGGAACTTCGGGCAGACTTGCCGTTTGCGATGCGGCAGAATGTCCGCCTACCTTTGGTGTATCTTATGATCTTTTCAACGGCATCATTGCAGGCGGTGAAAAATGTATGTTCAAGGCAGCAGAAAACGCGGAGGACAATCCCGAAGCCGGTATCGAAGACCTGAAGACCCGAGATTTTTGCGATAAGGATATATTAATCGGTATCTCTGCTTCGGGCTCGGCGGCTTATGTTATTTCTGCCGTTAAATATGCAAAGGGTATTGGTGCAAAAACTTTTTCAATCACAAATAATCCCGATTCAGAGCTTGGAAAGGTTGCAGATATCGATATCTGCGCAGATACGGGGCCCGAAGTTATCACAGGCTCAACACGAATGAAAGCCGGCACTGCACAAAAAATTATTCTGAATATGATTTCGACCTCTTCCATGGTGAAATGTGGTTGTGTTTATGAAAATATGATGATTAACCTCAGACCCACAAACAAGAAACTTCGCAGAAGAATGATTGGGATTGTTACCGAAATTCTCGGTTGCACATCTGAAAAAGCAGAAGAACTTCTTGAAAAGAACAGCTGGAATATCCGTTCCGCAGTTGAAATAGGATGACAAAAAACCGACAAACCTCGTCATTGAGATTTGTCGGTAATTTTATTTAAGTTTCATTCCGTAAACAAGTGTTGTTTCTTTCGTTTCAATAAGTTCAAAACCATATTTTTCATAAAATTTAATCGCATTATAATTCTTGTGCCATACGGTGAACATAACACCTTTGTTATTCTTTTGACGGAGATTATCGCAAAGCGCATTCATCAGCTTTCTTCCAAGTCCCTTATGCTGATATTCGGGCAAAATGTCAATATGAAGATGTGAAGGATAATCTTCCTTATATTTTTCCTGAGATGCAATAGCTCTGAGTGCCGATTCTCTGCGTCGGTATTCCCACTTTTTGATTTTCGGATAATAGGTGCTCATGTATATTTCTTTGAATTTATCAAAATTTTCCGTTGATATAACATATCCGATTGCTTTATCGTTTTCATCAACAGCAACAAAGCAGTTTTGGGGTTCATTTTCGATATAATAATCACAATAAACTGCGAGGGTGAAATTAAGTCCCCTTTTTGAACTTTTACAGGGGCCGTCACTGTTGAGGCACACAAAACGCACATTTTCTTTGTCTTTTTCTTGGTAAGGTCTTATTGTCATTTTCATCACTTCCAGAACGAGTTTATCATTAAAATGCATAAAAATCAAGGTTTATTATGTAACGATTTGATAATTGTAAAAACAAAAAAAATAATGTATTATTAAACCAAGGAGGGTTGACTATGGTTAAAAGAGCTGAAAAGCTTTTCGATTATATTGCAAGTAAATATAACGTTGAAATTGTTTATGATAAATCAAAGCGTGTATCATACTGCAAAAAAACGCACAGAGTTACTGATGAAAAATATATTCTTTCTGTTTCGGGCAAGGAAGTGAAAATCTATTGCTCTTGTGAAAAAGGCGCATTCCGTGCTCTTTGCGACATTGCAAGGCGTGTTGACGAAAGCACGGTTGCCGATGGTGAATATATCTGCTCGCCGTCTTTTGCTGTAAGAGGATACATTGAAGGTTTTTACGGAAATCCGTGGAGCCACGAAAGCCGTAAATCCGTAATGAAACTTATGGCAAAAAACAGAATGAATACCGTTTATCATGCACCGAAGGATGATTTATATCACCGTGAGAAATGGCGTGAAAATTATCCCGAAGATGAGCTTGCAAAGTTGAAAGAGCTTGTTAATGAAGCTACGGAGTATCATATGGATTTCTACTGGTGCATTGCGCCAGGTCTTTCAATGAAATATTCAGACGATGCTGAGTTCGATGCTCTGATGAGCAAAACAAAACAGCTTTATTCAATAGGAATCCGTTGTTTCGGTCTATTGCTTGATGATATTGATGAAGAACTTGTTTTTGAAGAAGATAAAGCGGTTTTTGGCGAAACGGTCAATGCTCATATTGAGCTGATAAACAGATATTATTCTGCATTGAAAGAAATCGATTTGTCAATACATCTTACGGTGTGCCCTACTCTTTATCACGGAAAGGGCAACGAATATTACATATCAAAACTCGGCAAAAACATTCCCCCGCTTGTTTCACTTTTTTGGACGGGCAGAGATATATGCTCGCGTGAGCTGACAAGCCTCGAAGCAGTCAGGTTCATTGAAAATACATATCATAAGCCGCTTTATTGGGATAACTACCCCGTAAACGATTGCTCAATGTATAATGAGATGCATATTTCGCCGATTATCGGGCGTGACCCCGACTTATATAAGTATTCCGAGGGTATTATTTCAAACTGCATGGAATATGCGGAATGCTCAAAAATCGCACTGATTACCTTTGCTGATTATCTCTGGGACAGCGAAAATTATAACCCGCAGAAATCCTGGGAAGGCGCGATAAGACAGGTTGTCGGAAAAGAAAATGCAGATAATTTCATCGTTTTCGCTGACCATCTTTATACATCTTGTCTTAAAGATGCAAATTCAAGGCGTATGTATGAAGCGTTTGACGAAATTGAAATCGCGTTCAAATCGGGCAATCAGGAAAAAGCTCTTATTCTTGCAGAAAACTATCTCGGCAAAATGAATGCGTGTGCAGATTATCTTAAACGGGATTTGCCTGTTTGCCGTGAACTTTCAAAATGGTCGGAAAAATATTTTGTTTCCTGCGATATTGTGAACGGGATATTTGAATATATGAAAACAAAGGATGAAAAGCTGGTTGAGAAATTGCTCTTGCTTATCGAAAAATACGAAGCAATGCCTGCAAAGCTTTCGAACGATGTCAATATCCGTGCAGAACTTAAAAATCTGCAAAATTTTATTTAAAAAGGAGAAATAAAAATGGCAATAGTTATCAGATGGATTTCAGCAATTATGGCAGTGCTTATTGGTTTACCCTCACTTCTCGGTGCGGTTTTTCAGAGTCTTACCAAAATCGGCTATGATGAAAGACCGATTACTGCAATTTCAGAAAACTTCCTTGAAGGCAATACAGAATTTATTGATGAAGCACAGGCAGAATATTGGTCGGCAGGCTTTGCCCGCAAAGTTTTGACTCCTGATGACGTTGATAAAACAAGATATTTTCTCGGCGGATTTCTCAAATTCCCCGCTCAGGAAGCAACAGGTGTTGTTGACGATTTATGTGTAAGAGCAGTTGTGCTTGACGATAATTCGGGCAGAGGTGCTGCGGCATTTGCATGGATTGACTGCGTCGGCTTTATGAATGCTGATATCAAAGATATCCGTGAACAGCTAAGCGATATCACAGGTGACGGCAAACTCATCAGCATTGATGTAGGCTCAACCCATAACCACAGCGCAATCGATACTCAGGGGCTTTGGGGCAATATTCCCAAGAGTGGAAGAAATCAGGATTATATTGATTCAGTAGTTCGCAAAACCGCTGATGCAATAAGAGAAGCATATAACAACCGTTCTGAAGGTACGCTTTATTATTCATCAAAAGCCTGCCCGGAGCTTTTCTACGACGGCAGAGACCCATATTCGATTGACGAAAAAATACATCTTTTCCGTTTTGTTCCCAACGCAGATAACAAAAAAGAAATTTACATAGCTAATTTCGGTGCTCATCCCGTTAATCTCGGTTGGAGCAACACAGAGATTTCGGGCGATTTTCCGTATTATATCGAACAAAAAGTAACAACATCAAAGAATGTTGATTTTATCTTTGTTCAGGGTGCAATCGGCGGAGCGATTCACGCTGATATGGGTGTTGAAAACGGAATTCCAAAAGAACTTACATCCTTTGAAAAAATGAAGGAATACAGCAACATCGTTGCAGATGTTCTTTATGAACTTGCAGAAAAAGGAGAAGCTGTTGAACCTATTCTCAACATAAGACACGCTCAGATTGATTTTGAGGTCAACAATTTCGTTTTTCTTCTTGCAGAGAGCGCCGGCCTTTGCAATGTCAAGGCTTTCAAGGAAGACGGCAAGGTGTATCTTACAAGCGAAATCGGCTATGTTGAAATCGGCAAGAATATAAAAATCATCGAAGCTCCCGGTGAAGCACTTCCTGAGCTTGTTTACGGCGGATTCTATTCTGCCGATGAAGCATTCAACGGTACAGAGTATCCCTATGAGGGAATTGCTACCTGCTTTGACGAGAACGATGAAGTTCTTGTTTTCGGCCTTTGCAATGATGCGGTGGGCTATATTGTTCCCGATAACGATTACAGTTCATCGGGCGATGAAGGTCACTATGAAGAAACCGTTTCAACGGGTTCAAAGAGCGGAACCGCATTCTCAAAGGCATTCTTTGAATTATTAGAAGTATGGGGGTAAAATAAAATGGAATTTCTGCGTTTTCTGAAATTGCCCGAACTGGTCAGAGGAATAATTTCAGGCTTGCTTTCCCTGATTATTCTTTTTGTTCCGAATTCAACTTATGTAACAATTGAAGGAACATCAAAGTATATGCTTACGGGCGACGAAGCCTTCTCTTATAACGGCGAAAAATGGACATTCGGCTTTGCAAAAGAAGTTCTCACTCCCGACGACATAACTGAAGAAACATACTATATTGCGGGCTATAACACGAACAATCCCGCAAAATCCGTGCTCGACGATATGTATGCAAAAGCAGTTTATCTTGATGATAACAGCGGCAGAGGCGGAGTAATCGTTTGTGCGATTGACTGCGTAGGAATCAGCCGTAAGGATATCAATGATATCAGAAAGCTTGTTATAGAAAGCGGTAAGATTCCAAGCCTCAAATCAGTCAACATCTGTGCAACACACACTCATTCAGCTATTGATACACAAGGTCTTTGGGGCAAGAATTTTCTCTCTGACGGCAAAAACGAAGAATTCATGAATTCTCTCAAAGAAAAAACAGCAAATGCAATTATTTCTGCATACAACAACCGAAAAGACGGTACACTCTATTTAGGCACCGCAGAATCCGAAGACCTTCTGACAGACACAAGAGAACCGATCGATTATGATTCAACCGTAACAAGCATCCGCTTTGACCCTGCAGATGACAGCCATGACACATACATTGTCAATTTCACCTGTCACGCAGAAATGCTCGGCTCAAAAACAACCTTTGTCAGCGCTGATTTCCCTGCATATATGGATAAGGAAATCAATGAGCGCACGGGCGGCGCGAATGTTGTTTTCGTCAACGGTGCAGTCGGCGGACTCATCACAGGTTCGGAAATCGACACTTTTCTCAGAGCTGACACCGAATTTACCATTGAACATACAAAGCAGTTCGGAAAGAGCGTTGCAGACATTGTTCTTTCAATCGACAACGAAGTTGCTCTTGCTCCTGCAATTAACATTAAAACAAAAGCAATTGAAATAAAATGCGACAACATCGCACTGGTACTTGTTCGCTTCCTTGGTGTGCTCAACAACGATATTGCCAAGGATAAAGACAAAAACATTTCAATCATATCTGAAGTTTCCTATATGGAACTCGGTAATAAGCAAATAGGTGTTTATATGATTCCGGGTGAACTTTCCCCCGAGCTTGAAAGCGGCAACTTCCTTTCTGCTGAAAATTCCGCAAACGGTACAGAGGCAGATTATAAACCACTTTCCGAAATGGCACGCTGTGAACATAATTTTGTTCTCGGTCTTTGCAACGACGAATTGGGCTATATAATCCCTGAAAACGATTTCTTCCTTCACGAGTGGCTGCCCTATTTCAACAATGCTGTTGATGCGTCGGGCAGAAAACACTATGAAGAAACAAATTCACTCGGTCCTAAGGCAGCAGGAACAATTCTTGATGCTATGGATGAGCTTATAAGCTCGGTTGAAAAATAAGCTCTTATAAACATCAATCCCTTATGAATCTTCAAAAAGGTTCATAAGGGATTTCTATCATTAATATAGATACCACTTTTTTGAAAGAGTTTGCCATTCATCAACTTTTTTCTGCTGAAATAAAATGAAATCTTCAACGTTAAATTCGGGTTTAAAAATATCATCCGTACCGATAAGGTTTACTACAGATGGTTCGATTTCAAATTCTTTATGTGTTTTTCTGATTGCATCAAACAGTCTGATTCCGACCGCAAACGGAGAAAAAGAATCTCTGTCGGTAACATGAAGCTGTATACCGTGGCAGAAAGTGTCTTTGTAGTCAGAAAAAGTCGGTGTAAACGAACATTCACGAAGAATAACACCTTCCTGCCCGCCGATTCTTTCAATAACCGCTTTACTATCAAGCCAGGGTGCGCCAATCATTTCAAACGGCTTTGTTGTACCTCTGCCCTCGGAAAGATTTGTATCCTCAAAAATGCAGGTACCAATATATGCAAACGCCGTATCAACGGTGGGAATGTTCGGCGAAGGCTGAATAAAAGCAAGATCGGTATCATCATAATACATATCCCTTTTCCAGCCTTCCATGTGAACAACCGACAGGTCACAGCCGATGTTTTCGGTTTCATTCATCATAAGGGCAAATTCTCCGATTGTAAGACCGCAACGTGTCGGAGTCGGAAATCTTCCCACAAACGTCGAAAAACGCCTGTCAAGAATAGTTCCCTCCGCTTTCATTCCGCCGATGGGATTGGGTCTGTCAAGAACAACAAACTTTATGCCGTGCTCTGCGCAAAGCTTCATTGCATCTGTCATTGTGTAAGCATAGGTATAAAATCTTGCACCGACATCCTGAATATCAAAAACCACGGTATCAAGAGATACAAGCGCATTTTTGCTCTCTGAAATATCGTTACCGTATAAACTGTAAACGGGAAGACTTGTTTCTTTGTCGGTATAGGAAACTATGTTTTCCCCCGCCTGCACATCGCCTCTGACACCGTGCTCAGGACCAAAAAGAGCTGTCAGGTTACACTTATCTTTAAGCATATCCACTGTTGAAGAAAAGTCACGAAGAACGCCCGTTTGGTTTGTGATAAGTCCGCATTTTCCTTGAAGATAAAACCCGTTGCGCGCAAGCACATCTGCACCGCACAGAACTTTTTGTTTTACCCTTTTCATATCTTACCTTCTTTCTGCATATTTTTATATTCCGTAATCATCATGTCATAAAAGTTTCTGCGAAGCATGAAGTAGTTACTTCTGTTTTTTCTGCCGTAATGAACGGCATTAGTCAAAAGAACACCCCAGAGTCCTGTTTCATTATCAATATAAAGACTCGTTCCCGTAAAACCCGTATGACCGTAGCTTCCCGTTGACAAAAGTTTACCGCCCGGAAAATTCTGCGTTCCTTTAATCTGAAAACCAAGCCCTCTTGATTCTCCTTTATCGGGTGTATAATTTTTTATGGCAAGCTCAAACAATTCTTTGGAAAGATAAATTTCACCGTTCCTTGCAACACCTTTTTCAGAACACATACCTGCAAAAGATATCATATCGTCAAGTGTTGCGAAAACACCTGCATTTCCCGCAACCCCGCCGAGAAAATAAGCATTTTCATCGTGAACGTGACCTGTTGCCCATTCTCTGCTGTGAGAATAGAGTTCGGTTGCAGCAATTGACTTTGCAACATCAGGATTATAACAGGCTGTTTTCATTCCGAGAGGATCAAAAACATATTTCTGTGCAAGCTTGTCAAGAGATTCGTTGCTGATATTTTCAAGAACACGTCCAAGCACGATATATCCCATGCAGGAATAAATAACCTCATCACCTGTTTTATAACACCTTTCGGCATCAAGTACGGTGCGCAGTGCATCAATGTTACGCGGCATTGTAAAAAGCGGAATCCCTGACGGCATACCCGATGTGTGCATCATAAGATGACGGATTTTACAATCATCAAAGTTACCTGTATAATCAAAAAATTCACTTATGTTATCATCCGGAGAAAGCTTACCGTTTTCAATAAACTTCAAAGCAACCATAGTTGTTGCAACAAGCTTTGAGAGTGAAGCAATGTCAAAAAGAGTGTCTTCCGTTAAATCAAGAACAGTCGGCCGAATCTGACGGCAACCGAAAAACTGCCTGACAAAAACCTTATGCCCAACTCCGACTGCAACCACTGCACAGGGATAAGCAGTCCCGACACCCAATTTTATAACTTTTAAAGTTTCGTCAAACATTACCATATTCCTTTTTCTTTTTTCCTATTTTACATCAATCAGAATGCATAGGTCAATATCTGTAAATTATTTGGATACAAAATTTTAATCATAATATCTCGGCAGACAACAGTAAAGACCGTGTTCTTCGAACCCGGTCTTTAGCTTCCTTTTTCTGTTTATTTAATCTGAACAGTAACATTATCGTCATCAAGACCGCTGTTATAAAGAAGCGGCTCAACAAATTCTTGCAAAGTGTATCCATTGAGAGATTTTTTAATATCTATGTGCAGAACTGAAAGAATTTTCTCAATTTTCTTAAAACTGCCCATTGTTATTTTGTATTCTACGGTATCAGGTGAATATGGGGCATTGCCGCGGTATAGGTTAGCAATCAAATTCAGAATAAGATTCACAAATTTTTTATCTTTTATATTCTCGTAGTCTTTTTCTTTAAGATTATGATATTTCTTTGAGAATTTTGCAACCTTTGCGTAGGTAAGACTGTTCAGTTTTCTTCCGAGAAACATAACAATCTTCGGATGCTTCATAATTAAATCCTTCGGGAGCGAAATACCGCCCTGTGTATTCGCAAAGGCTTCAACATCATGTTCCATATTATACGGGATACTTTCAATTATGCCTAAAAATCCTTTTCTTGCATATTCGGTAAAGCTCATACCAAGGTCAGGCAGGTCTATATCTATGGTTTGAATTTCCGCTGTTCCCTTATCCGTATCAATGGTGATTTTCCTCATTTTCGGAGGGAAACCCGCAAGCGATGAAGTTTGCACGCTGTAAATTCTGTTACCGTTTTCGCTTACAACCTCTTTCATACATTGAATGTGCGAGTGACCGCTAAAAAAAAGATGTACACCCATATCGGCAAGCTGCTTTATGCTTGCCTCACCGTTCGGGAAGCTGTGCCCTTTGCCGACTACCTCATAAGCCGGAGACGGTGCAACAATGGGGCGGTGAGTGCTACAGATAACCATAGCACCTTTTTCTTTGGCTTTTTCTACGTGATTTTTAACCCACGCCATTAGTTCATCGGAAAAATCAGGCGATTTATGATTTTCCTCAGAGAGAAAATCATATCCCATTGCTATATGATATAACCCCGGCAAAATTTCAGCTATATACGTTATTCCGTCATCGTAAGTATCAAAGGCTTTATCTCTGCCGAAAGGACGGTACATCGCTTTTACTTCTTCTTCAGGCAGATGTTCCATAGGGACCATTTCACCGTTTTCTCCAAAACCGTGAATCGGGAAATAGGGATAATCATGGTTATCTGTATATACAAAAGGTTTTCCACCGTTTTCTGTAAATTCCTGCAACAAAGCCCTTACTTCTTCATGACTGTATGACTCACCGTGATTTGTAAGATCACCTGTTATGATAACCGTGCTTGTGTCCTTATCAGTTTCAATGATCTCCAACGCTTTTTTGAACGCCTCTTCACTTTTCAAAATACAAATCTGCGTACTTGGCTGAGGGAAAGTACGGTAATCGCAGGCAAAATTTCTTTTGCTGAAATAATGAACATCGGTAATGTGATAAAAATTGTAAATCATATTTTCCCTCGATATTAATTTAATAATACGATTATACCATATGAAGAAGTATAAAACAATATTTTACTGTATTATTTCACCAAATTACTTGAATCTGATTTTAAAAAATGTTAATATTGAACAAAGTATATAATTGTAGCTGATCGAATGAATAAAAAGAAAAACAACACTACCGCCCTCAAATGCTCTTTCGGGTATCGAGGGTAAGTATATTACAAAATTCGAGTATGTGTGCATAATGTTGGCAAGAATGGGACTAAAATAAAACAAAGTCTCCCTTGCATAATTCTATTTCATTTTTTATCGTGCAAAATAGTTTTATAAACAAGTCACCACTTGAAGAATTTTATTTTGCATGATATACTAATAAAAATTTTTAACGGAGGCAAAAAAATGAAAAAAAAGCTTTGTAGAATTATCTCGTCAGTGCTTTGCGTTGCTGTTTTGGTTTCTTGTGTATCTGTCGGTACTTTTGCTGTTGAAGAGCAGAGTGTTACCACTGCACAGGATGAATCTGTCGGTGACGGTATTATGAAAGGTCTTTACAACACGCTCAATATTGTTGTTGAAGGCCTTGCAAAATCAATCTGTACAATTTATGTAAATCCGAAAGACTGGAAAAGTATAGACGATTACAATTCCGATGAAATTGGATTTATGGCAGGCAGAGATACATATCAGACATCTGCAGGCGAAAATAACGTATGGAAACTCGGTTATTCAAAAAAGAGCATTGTTCCGAATGATATTGATAGCGGTAAGTATAACCTCGGCAGGGATTTGCTCAATAAATATGCCGAGGGTGTTTATGATGATCAGTGTATCCGCGTTGCTGCAATTGACGATAACAGCGGTGAGGGTGCTGTTGTGTTGGGTGCAATAGATTCTCTCGGCGTTACCTCAACAGATATCCGAGCAATCCGTAAAGCTGTACTCGAACATTGCGAAGCACAGGGCATCAAGGTTGCAAGCATCAATATCAGCGCAACTCATGCTCACTCTGCACTTGATACTCAAGGCGTCAGCACAGAATTTTTCAGAAAACTTTTCGGAACTTTCTGGTCCAATCTGATTGGTTCTGATTCAACATTGCCCGGCCTTGAAACAGCAGAAATATTCAAACAACATTTTATCAATGTTTCAGTTGAAGCAATAAAAGAAGCAATCGGCAACATGGAAGAGGGTAAACTTTACTTTTCCGCAATTGATATGAGCGAATATTTCCATGATAAACGCGAACTTATTTCAAAAGAAGATCTTCCAGAAACAGCAAGCTTTAAATTTGTTCCGGCTTCAGGAAAACCTTCGACATATATCAGTGATATAACATGTCATGCTACAGCTTTCAGTGCAAGCAACGGTCTTGTAGGCTCAGACTACATCTACTATGCCGATGAATATATAAAAAATACCGATGGTGGCAATTTTATTATGATTCCCGGCGCAGTCGGTCAGGTTTCGCGTGACATAGAGGTAGATACAACAGGTATGACCGAATATGAAGAAAAAGGCGCAAGCGCAAGAAAACTCGGACAACTTGTTGGCGCAAAAATAGTTGATGCTGATTATGCAACAGAGCTTTCACCCGTTATCAATGTAAAACACAGAGAGCTTTTCATCGAGCCCGAAAACAGCATTCTCACGCTCGCTTGTGAAATCAAGCTTGTAAACAACAAAGTTTTTTATGACGGTTTTCTTCTTAAAAAATACTGTATGGCAACTGAAATGGGCTATCTTGAATTCGGCAACGAAATTGCTCTCGCTCTTTTCCCCGGTGAGCTTTATCCCGAGGTTTTTTGGGATGATGAGATTACCGGCGGAGCAAACTGGGACGGCACAGAATGGCCTTATGACAACCTTTCAACGGCGGTTGACGGTGTTACAACTTATCCTGTAAGCCTTACAAACGATGCTATCGGTTATGTGCTTACAGATAACAACTTTGCATTTATGGGCCATATAATCGGAGACGGAATTGCAGACGAAACTCTGTCTGCCGGTAAACACATCGGTTCATATCTTGTAACAGAATATTTAACACTTATTGATTCACTTTGATAGAAACAACTTAAAAATTATTATTTTTTAATTAACTGCACACAAAAGCCATTTTATTGAAGCTATGCCGCAATCAGAGCGGCATCTGCTGATAATAATTTGGCTTTTTCTTTTTATTTAGAGCGAGCAACACAGAATAATAAATTAAACCCCGCAGCCGAAGCAACGGGGCAAGAAAATCAGTAAACATCGCCTTGTGTGTAATTATCTGCCCATTTGAAGCGCAGAACCTCAGTGGAATTCACAAGACTTTTTGAAACCTTAAGCATAAGCTTGTTTCCGTAAAAACGGATTTCGGTTTCACCGATTTTTTGCAGCTGTTTTCGGTGGTTTTTTCAACAACAGCTTTGCCGTTTTGTGGTGCTGTTCTGTTGATGACAAGACTTTCGTTGATAAACAGCGTCATCCATGCCCACGGCAACCGCCGCATAGATGTAATCGGTATTATACCCTACTATATACTTTCTTCAAACACAAACAATTCCTTTAGAATTTTCCGTAACAATAAAAGCAATACAATATAAAAAAACAAATCAAATTCATAATATTGATATGGTATTTAATTGGCAATAAAAAATTATATTATTTTACGGTTTAAAACTATATTAAACTAAATAAAAAAGCAGGAAACATCTCTAAACAAGATATTTCCCGCTTTTTTTGTTTTACCGATCCTATTAGATAGATGTTTTGAACAATATTTTTTGGAATTACTGTTAATCGAACAAATCTCTGAAGATATAATTCACGAATGGATTGGCGGTAAAAATAGATTTAAATACATAGCGAACGAATGTTAAGAAAGTAACCTCAGAGGTTATGCTTTCGCTGTCCGAAATACGGACACCGTTTTCGTTTGTGATAACATTTCCGCCCGCATCAACAACATAAGCCGTAACAACAGCTTTACCGTTTGATTTTGATGTAACCTTACAGATCTTTCCGCCGTCCGACGACTTAATTGTTACGCAACCGTTATCTGCGCTCCACTTGATTTGTGCGCCTTCGGGAAGACCTGTTGCATTTGCATAAAGTATTATTGAATCTTTGTATGCAACGGTTCTTAATTCAGAAGCGATTATCGATATTTTAATATTGTTTACATCAAAATCTGTAAATTTCGCTGTGAATGTCATATTCTTTGCAGGCATTTTTGAAGGTACTGCAGGAGTCCAGCCGGCAAAGAAATATCCGTCTTTTACAGGCTTAACTGGAACGGTTAACGCACTACCGTATTCATAGGATTCTGCAGTTTCAACACCGTCAACCACCCATTTAACCGTGTATGTATTCACTTTGAACACCGCGGTGAATGTTGCATCCGAATCGGGAACGTTTTCGGGAACTTCAGGAGTCCAACCGATAAACGTATAACCTTCTTTAACGGGTGTTGCCGGTTCGGAAAGTTCTGTTCCGGGCATTGCGTTGACCTTTGTTTCCTCGCCGTCAACAATCCAGGTTACGGTTATTCCGAGCCACTTTCTGCAGACATCGCAGGAACCGTCATTATTGCTGTCGGGATGGTTACCCTGAACTATACACTGATAAATCGGCTCAAAGATATATGTGCTGAAATGGTCGGTATCAAACTCAAGAACACCGTTTTCATATCTTGATTCGCACTGAGTTTTTGTTCCGTCGTCATTCAGTCTGTAAACATTAACACCGTCTGCATCGCTGTATTCATCAAGCGAAACGGTGATGGTAAGTTCGCCGTCAGGCTGGCAACGATTGCCGTTTTCATCAACATAGTTGAATTCCTGACGGATATTTCCGTTCTCATCGTCAAGAAGCATATATTCAAGAGTTTTATCATCGGAAGCACCGCAGACATCGCACTTGAAAATTTCAGTTGAATTTCCGTCCTTATCGGCAGGGCCTGTTATTGCCTTCCAACCGTGCTCCCCTACACACTTGACTGTTTCGGTATATGAACCGTCACAAATTGAACAAGTGTATTTTGTTTCTCCGTCTTCAAGGCAGGTAACGGGTTTGGTGATTTCTGATGAATATTTGTGCTCGTGATCGCCGTAGACAGCTGTGAATTCAATGCTTTCCGCAGGCATTGTAACAGGAACTTCGCCGTTCCATCTTCTGAAAGCATTACCGTGTCTGTCAGTCAGTGTTACGGGAACGGTAATAACATCGCCCGGTGCGTAGGTAACGGTTTGCGTTCCGTAGGCGGTGTTCCAGATTACAATGCAATCCTGATTTACGAGAGTTGAATCAAATTCCGTTCTCGGCTGATCAGCAACAGCATCCTCGGGAATATTCCAACCGCTGAACTTATAATCACCGATAAAATCGGTTTCAGGTTCAGTGATTGTTCCACCCTGAGCAACGGACTTAACCGCATAAACTTCGCCGTTCACTTTGAATACAACAGTGTTTCTGTCTGCAGGAATATTAATCGAAGGTGCATCGAATACACATTCATAGTTCTCTGCATCGCCGACGATTATACCCGCATCCTCGGTATTTGTTGCATAATCGCCTGCAACAGATGCATTTTCGTTTGCAGAAACGGTAAAATCAAGAGAAACAACAAAGTTGTCTCCGATTTCTTCGGGATGGATTGATTTAATCTCGATTGTTGTTGTTCCGTCGGCATTTCTTGTTACCGTAATATCGGAGTTGTTAACGCCGAACTTTTCAATTGCAGAAATCCGGAGAGCCTTTTCCTGCTGTGAAGTGAGGGTAAAGTATTTTGATACAGTATCAATAAGAGTAATGTTATCAAAATCTGTTGTTCTTGTAATGTTTTCAACAACGATTTCGGCGAACACATCCGAAAGTGCATCCGCATTTTCAACAGTAACATAGAACTTATCGCTTTGCATCTCAAAATTACCGGGAGCACTTCTTGCAGTCATGCAGTTTGATGAAACGTGATTCATAAACTTGATAAGGTCATCATTGACTTTATTTTCATCAAAAATGCCGACTGAATAAACGTGTGCATCGTAGGTGTTTTTGAGCTGATATGCCTGCTGAACCGCAGCGTTGGCAACATTGACCTCATATCCGCTGGCATATGTAGGTTCACCGTCAGTCATAAAGATAACTATTCTCTGTCTGCCTTCTGTGTCTGCATTGTTCGCAAAAACATTGCAAGCCATTGACAGACCGTAGTCTGCGGCGGTCGCACCCTTTGCATCAATTGAATTGATTGCATTGACAATATTTGAATTTATAGAACCACCTGCGTTAACAGACATAAGCGCCGAAGCATAATCCGCAGATTTAGCGTTATTCATATTAACGGGAGATCCGCCCGTTGTGAGAATTTCTGTGTTGAGATATGCGGGATATTCATATCCGTTTGCCTTGTTACCCATACCGAAACCGACAACTGCAATTCTGTGGTCAACACCGTTTGCGGATGCATCGGCATAAACCGAATTGACAAAATCATTGGCTGATTCAATAAGAGCATCCTGCTTTGAAACCTTGCCACCGAGTTTTTCAGCCATACTTCCCGACTGGTCAACAACAAGAACAATATCAAGAGGAACTTTCTTGCTTGTCTGAGAAATTATTGTTTTTGCTTCGGAAGCGGCATAGAGGCTGATTGTTGCTTCGCCTGTTGAAGAATTATATGAAGCATTTTTATTGAAATCTATTCCCGAAAGGTCGTCAAGATCGATAAGAGTATATTCGGCATTGATTGTTATATCGGAATTTGTGAGAGTATATTCTTCCCACTTGCCGCTGTATCGATGTTTCTGCGGAACTTCGGGTTCAACAATTTCTGTTGTATCCTTGAGGAACTCGACATAAGAAACAACATTTCCGTCTGCAACAAAGGTTGCGGTATATGTTGTTCTTTGAAGCATCGGAAGAATCTTTTCTTCGGTGTAACCACAATTCTTGCAGGTTCTTGTCTGCAAGCCTTCGGTGTTTTCGCCTGCTTCTGTAACGGTTACCCAGTTGTTGAACGTGTGACCGTAAGCCTGAGTTGCACCTGTTTTGGTAACTTTACCGCAGTTAATACAGATATTAAGCACGCAGCCGTTCTGAATGCAGGTTGCTTTGATTTCAAGTGATTCGTAATCATGACCTGCTGCAGGAGTTTCATCGGCAATATAATAGTGGTCGTTTCTCACGCAAGTATAACGCGTATAACCGCCCGATTCACAAGTAGCGGGAACAACTTCTGCTACATATTCGTGGCCGAGAGCCTCTGTCTGATTCTCAATTTTTGCAAAGCCGCACACATCGCAGGTGCTGAGAGTATATCCGCTGTTTGTGCAGGTTGCGGAATTGACTACGGATGTAAATTTATGTCCTTTTGCTTCAACCTCGTCGCCTCTGTAAGTGCTTGAACAGTATGAACAGGTATACTCGTTATAACCGTTTACTGTACAGCTTGCTTCAACGACTTTTGTTGCAAGGTAATTATGTTCGCCCGATTCAACAATGTTATCCTGATATGAATCACCGCAGTTAAGGCAGGTATGCTCTGTATAACCGCTTGAAATGCAGGTTGCAGTAACAACCTTTTCGGTATAGTTATGACCGAGTGTGCCGACTTCATCGGATTTATACGCCATACCGCATACGGAACACATATTGATTGTGTAGCCTCCCGCTGTGCAGGTAGGCTTGATTATGATTGCATCGTATTTATGACCTGCCGCTGGAGTTTCATTATCGGTATAATTGTGACCGCAGACAGTACATTCATACTGTGTATAACCGGTTCCTGTACAGGTTGAATTTATAACGGTTTCTTTATATGAGTGTCCTGCGGCTTCAACAAAATCATCTGTATATATATCGCCGCAAACAGAGCAGGTATAAGTTGTAAAGCCGTTCTGAGTGCAGGTGGGTTCGGTTTTTACAGATGCATATTTATGAGCAACATTAACTGTCACGAAGGCTGTTTTGCCGTCATACTCTGCGGTAATAATCGCAGAACCGCAGGAAACAGCAGTCACAAGTCCGTTTTTATCAACCGTTATAACGGATTCATCGCTTGATGACCACTTGATATCAAGCGGAGTATCGGGTTCAGGTGAAACAACAATTTCAAGCTGAGTTGTTCCGCCGATTTCAATATCAGACGAATCAAACGAGAAATCAATGTTATAATCCGTTTTCCATACCGCAACAAATGCCATATCATTGCCCGGCATTGTTTCGGGAATTGAAGGAGTCCAGCCGACAAACTTGAATCCGTCTTTAACAGGATTTGCGGGTGGAATAATCGGCTCGCCGTATTTGAAATTGCTTACTGTTGCCGCACCATCAACAATCCAGGTTACATAATAGCTGTTTGCTGTGAAGTTTGCAGTGAATATGAGATCATTTGCAGGCATTGTTTCGGGAATTTCGGGAGTCCAGCCCGTAAATGTATGACCTTCCTTGGTCGGATTTTTAGGAATTATTATTGCTTCACCGTAAGGAACAACGGTTTGAGTTTCAACGCCGTCAACAACCCATGTGATGATAAATCCTTTTGCATTCCACATCGCCGTGAATGTGATATCCTCTGCAGGCATTGTCTCGGGGATTGCCGGACTCCAGCCCGCAAATTCAAAGCCATCCTTTTCGGGGTCATCGGGAACGGGGATTTCTGTGCCGTAAGCAATGCTTTGACTCATAGTCATTCCGTCAATATTCCACTTGACTTTGTATTTGTTGGCAGACCAAACAGCTGTTAATTCAACCGCATATCCGGGCATCTGATATTCAGCTCCGGCGGGGTATACAGTTCCGTTGCTGTCAGACCAACCCATAAATGTATATCCTTCGCGTGCTGTTGAGGGAAGAACGGATGAATCGCCTTCACGCAATGAAATATCTTCAACTTCAGCACCACCGTTTTCATTGAAACTCAGGGCATTATATGCATAATTCCATTTAACATAAAGTGTTGTGTCATTTTTAACATAATACTTATAACCTGCGGGATATTTTACACCATTCTCGCAGTACCACCCATCGAAGAGATAAGAACTGTGTTCGGGATATGACGGAAGAACGAATACATCGCCTTCGGCAATTACAACATCACACGGAAGAAGAATGTTATCATCGGGTACGCCGTCAGTAAAAGCGAATTTAACAGTACAAAGTTTTTTCCATACTGCTGTAAACTCAAGGTTATTTTCAGGCATTGTTGCAGGAACCTCGGGAGTCCATCCCGCAAAAGTATAACCTTCTTTGACGGGATCTGTGGGGGGGATAATTGCATCACCGGTTTTAACGGACTGAACAATTTTTTCACCGTCAACGTTCCATATAAGCTGATATGAAACAGGAGTTACCGTAATTTCACAGCTTGCAGTATGACCACTTGTAGTTGTTGCGGTTACCGTTGCGGTGCCTGCGCCGACTGCGGTAATTTCTCCGTTTTCGGAAACCGTTACTACACTGCTGTCTGATGAAGTATAGGTCACTTTGTCGGTTGTGTCGGCAGGCTCAACGTTTACATTGAGAAGAGCTGTTTCATCAACCTTCAGAGCAACCGAATCGCTTTCAAATGAAACAGACGTTGAAGGAACATACTTCGTATATGGATTTGCTTTTAGCTGAGGATAGGGATAATCACCCTTATCGGTGATGAACCAGACATTATTAAAGTCAAAACCGACATAGGTTTCTTTTTGTTGCATCTTTTCGTCAGTGCAACCTGCACCATTTCCCGTGTCTACACTATTACTGTGAGAAATGTAATATGTATTAACAAGTGTACCGTTAGTAGAAATTCCTTTAGTGTAATATGTCGTTGAAAAGTCACCAACATTGTAACAATTTGTTATTTGTCCTGCATAAGCTGCTATACCACCGGAATATTGTTCCGTATAAGATGTTGAACTGCCAAATGAAGGTAATGTGCCACAATTGTAACAGTTCACAACGGAACCAACACTCCCAACAATTCCTCCGTAATATGAATAATTCTCACACGCTGTACCAGCTACATAGTTTGTATTGAAACAAAATTCGACAGTCGAGCAAACACCACTAATGCCACCGGCATAGGAATGTCCGCCAAGGGCTTTAACAACTCCATAATTGGCACACAATGTAATTCTGTCGGCACTACCAGAAATTCCTCCGGCTGTTACACCATGCTTACTATCGGTTCCACCTGAAAGTTCGGGACGAGGATCAGCAATAACTGAGGCATAGTTTTTGCAACCAATTATTTCATTGCCGTATCCTACGACACCACCTACATATATATTGCAGATTCGACAAATAGGTATAACTGAAATCATTCCGGAAACAGAACAATTGCTGATTATGCCGCTATTGTAGCCGGCAATTCCTCCGCAATATAAATAATTGGTATTAGTATATGAATAACCGCTGTCTCCATAATATGTATTATCAATCGTCAGATTTTCCATATTAAGATTTTTAATTTCTGCTGAACCATAACCGAATAATCCACCGATTTTTTTCTTGATATCAGTACCCGAATAATTAATAATTGTAATTCTAATATTTTTCAATGACTTTCCGTTACCATCAAAAACACCTGTAAAAGATTTATCATAAGAACCGATAGGCGTAAATCCGCCTTCAAAATCTCCCCCTTCGGCAAAGTCAGCTTCGGTGAACTCGATATCATTCATCAGAATATAATGAGCAGTTAAATCGTTTCTGACAGCATCAAGCTCATATTTGTCGGTTATCTGATAGGGATTTTCGGCTGTACCGTCGCCTTTTTGTTTTTCTTCCCACGTTGCAATAAACTCAAGGTCATAATCAAGCATAACCTCGGGAACTTCAGGTATCCAGCCTGCGAAAGTATAACCTTCTTTTACAGGAGTTTCGGGAAGAACAATTGCATCGCCGGACACACCGACAACAACAGTTGTTTCGCCGTCAATATTCCAGCTTACCTGAACATATGTGTAATGAATATTTGCATTAATTAAAGGATCATTGCCTTCAGCATTAATTTCAATGTTGTTCCAACTTGTCTGAGTACCTTGATAATATACATCGGAAAGAGCAGAACATACTGAAAAAGCAAAATCATTAATACTGATAACGCTGTCAGGGATTGTAACCGACGAAATATATTCACACATTGCAAATGCGGATTTGTCTATTACGGTAACACCGTCAGGAACAACGTAGCTCGTTCTGATATTACCAACAGGATACTGAATTAATGTTGTTTTGTCTTTTGTAAATAAAACTCCATATTCATCAGCGGTATATGTAACATTATTTTCATCAACAATAAACTCTGTGAGAGCGGAACAATATGAAAATGCTCCATCGCCAATGCTTTCAACACTTTCGGGGATTGTTACACTTGTAATTCCACTGCAACTTCTGAAAGCTTTTTCCCCAATAACGGTTACACCGTCAGGAAATACCACCGTCGTCAGCGAGCGGCAATCGTTAAATGCGCTGTCACCAATTATCGATACGCTGTCGGGAATTACAAAATCTTCAAGTTCATAGCAAAAAGAGAAAGCCTGCTTGCCGATTCTTACAATACCGTCAGGTATAGTTAAACTTTTAAGCGATGCAAAATCCATAAATGCATTGTTACCGATGGTGGTCACACCGTCTTCAATGACAATTGATTTAATAGATTGCCTATAATTATACCATGGGGTATAAAAATAACCGTTCCAATCCTTCATTTCACCCGTACCGCTGATTGTAAGAGTGCCTGTTGATTCATTGAATTTCCATGTCAGGTTGTCACCGCAGGTACCCGTAATCAAATCTTCTTCCCAAACAGCAGTAAACTCAAGATCATAATCAGGCATAACCTCGGGAATTTCGGGAGTCCAACCCGCAAAAATATAACCTTCTTTAACAGGATTGGCAGGAGGAACAATCGCATCGCCGGGTTTACCGTAAACAACGCTTGTTTCTCCGTCAATGTTCCAGTTCACCTGAACATATGCATAATGAATGTTCGCATTGAGCAAAGGATCATTGTTATAAAACTTATTATAAGAAACTTCATATAAATCATTATTGATATCTATATTCTCCCACTGTGTTTGCGTTCCGTTGTAATAAACATCAGTAAGAGCTGTACAATTTCCAAAAGCGGCGAGATAGATATTATTAACGTCTTTTCCGATGTAAACTGTTTTTAATCCTTTATTATCAAAAAACGTACAGCTGGATATATTGATTACACCGTCTTCAATAATAATTTCTTCTGTTTGACTGATATACCATGGTGTACATTTATAGTAAGTATATATACTGCTATCTTCTTTCGGACCGTACGATGCCATTTTACCTGTTCCTTTTGTGAGTGTTATCTTGCTGATATTAATACAACTCTGGAATACTGATGTTGTATTTGAAATTTGAGCCGAAACAGGCATTGTAAGTTCATTAATAGCGGTACATCCGCTGAATGCAAAAGGTTCAATAGAAGTAACAGAATCAGGAATTACAAGACTTCTCACACTGCTGCAATTAGTAAATGTGCATTCATTTATAGCCGTTAAATTTTCAGAAATAACAAGAGTTGATGCACCTGAACATTTATAAAATGCGCAATCTCCGATTTCAGTTACACTGTCTGGAATTATAATGCTTTTGAGTGATGAACATGAGTAAAATGCATAGCCTTGAATAGTTGTCAGACTATCGGGGAAAACAATATTTTGAAGATTGGTACAATTATAAAAAGCATACTTCATAATTTCGGTTAAACTGTTTCCTAATTTAACACTTGTAATATTGTTGCATCCTTCAAAAACGCGGTAACCTATTTTAGTTACACCATTTCCGATTGAGACACTTGTAAGATGTTTATAATTGTAAAAAGCATAGTCGTTGATGCATTCAGCATTATCTGAAACAACCAATTCGGTTACAAGATTTCCGTCAATATAAAAATTATTATTTTGAATCGGATTTGAAGAGGTGGTTGAGAAAGTGATTTTGCACCAATCATCAGCAATACCTTCAAAATAAATATCATCTAATTTATCGCAACCATAAAAAGCACTTTCACCAATAGTTTGTATTGTTTTAGGTAAACTAATTTCAGTAATATATTCATAATCGTAAAAAGCATACGAGCCGATGCTTGTAACACCGTCTTGAATAATAACTGTTTCAACATTCGAAGGCAAACCGTCCCACGGACGAGTCGTATACATACCCCAATCATTCATTTCGCCCGTACCGCTTATAACAAGTTCACCGATATCCTTGTCAAAGGTCCATATCAGATTCTTTCCGCAGTATCCTGTGATTAAATCTTTAACCCATGTTGCAGTGAATTCAAGATCATATTCGGGCATAACTTCGGGAATTTCTGGAGTCCAGCCTGCAAAAATATAATCTGTTTTTACAGGGTCAGCAGGAGGAACAATTACGTCACCCGCATTAATATCATAAACCGTTTTTTTGCCGTCAACATTCCAAGTAACCTGAATATCAGAAAAATAGATTTTTGTATAATTAGACAGCAAATCATTCCCTGCACCAACATCAATGCTTTCCCACTGATCATGATTTCCTTTATAATGAATCGTAACAGGAACAATCGATTCATCAAACGCATAATCACCAATCCGAACAACAGTTTCGGGGATTCTTAATGTTTCAATGCTAAAAAAAGGTTCAAAAGCATGATTTCCGATGGATGTAACGCCTTCATCAATTATTATAGTATTAACCAAGTCGCAGTAATCCACCCAAGGTGTTTCATCCGCTGAATTCCAATCCGTCATTGCACCCGTGCCGTTGATAACAAGAAGTCCTCTTGATTCAAAATAAATCCATTCAAGATTATCACCACAGGTACCATATACCGTTGGATCAGAAGAAAAACTATATTTATAATAGATGGTTGCGTCAAGAAGATTATCATTTCCTGATTCAATTTCAATATCATTCCACTGTGCTTCGTTACCTTGGTAATATACTCTTGCAAGGTTACTTGCTGCCGCTGAAAAAGCACTTGCTCCTATTGTCTTTACAGTATACGGAATGTGTATATACTCGACTTTTCTGCAGTTAGCAAATGCATATTTTCCGATTCTTGTTAAATTATCAGAAGTAGTAATTGTCAGAACTTTTGAAAAATAAGCAAATGCATAATCACCTATACTTGTTACAGAATTATCAATTGTAATACTGAGAACAGTTCCCATATACTCGCTCCAAGGCGCATTTTGAGGTGTGAAATCATACATATCTCCCGAACCAGAAATTGTGAGTCTTAAGTGATTGCTGTCAATAGACCACGTAAGATTATCACCGCATTTGTAGCTTGCAGCCTCAGCCTCAACACCGAACAAATCGCCAAGCCGCGGTAATTCAAGCCCCACAAAACCAGACAACGGCGCAGAACAAACAAGCATCACCGCAACAAGTAAAACTGAAATCATCTTTTTTATTGCCACTTTCATATTACTTTGACCTCCTTATATCACGCCGACGGATATAACTATACATAATATATTATAACAAACTAAAATTATAAAATCAATAACTTCGAACATTAATTGTTGATTTAGAATTTTAGACCTTTATGTTTCTGTTATTACAGCATTAAATCGATATGATAAATGTAGGTGTAACAATGCAATACGCGCTTGTTCTGCTTGCAAATTCGTAAAAATAAAAAGCCGTAATCCGATTTATTACTTCGGAATACGGCTCATATATTTGCTTCCGTTCTGATTCAACCAAGTGTGGCATTGCTTATAACTCGGAAAAACTTTTTCGACTTCCGCATAGAACTTTGCAGAGTGATTCATCTGTTTTATGTGGCAGAGTTCGTGAACAATAACGCTGTCAATTATTTCATCAGGCAACAAAATAAGCAAGCAATTAAAATTCAAATTGCCTTTCGACGAACAACTTCCCCAGTGGGTGTGCTGACATCGGATTGTGATTTTGTTATATGTCACTCCGATTTTTTTGGGCATAATATTCAACCTTCTGCGGAATAATTTTTTTAGCCTTCTTGATAAAATCTTTGATTTCTTCTTCAGAATACGGTTCGATATGCTGAAGAAGTTTTTGTTTTTCCGAAACGGAATGCAGATGTTTTTCAATCCAACTTCTTTTTGATTCAACAAATTTTTCGATTTCTTTTTCTTTCATCCTTGTCGGCACACGCACAATAACTTCATTCGGTTTCACCTGAATCGAAATCGTTTTTCTGTTACTTCTGATAACAGAAACTTCAACGTTTTTTTAAATCATCTGCTCACTTCCTTTATTTTGTTCACAGCAATTTGCCTCCCGCATATTATTTATGTTTCAAAATTAACACAGATTTAAAAATAAATCAATTTCATAGAACGCTGAATGTGGTAGTCTCATCTCGGTAATGTTGAATAAATATATATTTTGTGATATAATTTCGATTATCGTTTGAAAAAATTTTTTAAAGATATTTCAGGTGATTAACTATGTCATACAATAAAAAACCGAAGATGATACTTTTTGACGTTGGCGGAACACTTTTTATTGACGGCAAATGCAATCCCGCCGACGGCTTTGAAAGGCTCCGTCATTACGCTCTCAATCCCGAAGTAACAAACGGAGATACTCTCGCAGAATATTGGGACAAATTTCTTTCCGAGGTTTCGGGAATTAAATCAAAATCAGGAATAACTCTTGATACACCCTTATCATCTGTTATCAGATATGCCACAATGAATACGGGTCTTGTTTTCGATATTCCTATGGCATCACAAGAAGAAATTTTTGACAGATATAACTCTTCAAGAAAGGTTATTGACGGTGCGCCCGAGCTTCTTGTAAAGCTCAATTCTCTTGAAATCCGTACCGCTGTAAT
>JAZNHM010000183.1:0-7273 GCA_045576955.1 Acutalibacteraceae bacterium
TTGGCTCACAGAACGACATGGCTACGATCCGACTTTCCTTAAGGCTTGAAATAAGTGCAAGGGCAACAGAAAGATCTGTTGCAGGTTCATCAAGTCGAAGACCGCCTACAACATTTATATAAGCATCGCAATTACTGAAAAAATATCCTGAGCGTTTTTCAAGAACAGCAAGAAGCATTGACATTCAGTTGTAATCGAATCCCGTTGACATCCTGCGCGCATTGCCGTAATTCGACGAAGCAACAAGGCCCTGCACCTCGGCAAGGATAGGTCTGCTGCCTTCCATAACGCACGCAATGCACGTTCCGGCAGTATTCTTGGGTTTGCCCGAAATAAGCATCAAAGAAGGATTTACAACCTCTGAAAGCCCCTTATCGAGCATTTCAAAAACACCGATTTCATTTGTTGAGCCAAAGCGGTTTTTAACAGCTCTGAGAATTCGGTATGATAAATGTCGCTCACCTTCAAAATAAAGAACACAGTCAACAATATGCTCAAGAACTTTCGGACCTGCAATATTACCGTCTTTGTTGACGTGGCCGACAAGAATGGTGGGTATTCCGAGACCCTTGGCGCTATGCATAAACAGATTTGTCGATTCTCTTACTTGAGTAACACTTCCGGGTGAAGAACTGATTTCAGAAACATTCATAGTCTGAATAGAGTCAACTATAACCAAATCGGGTTTATCTGTTTTGATAAATTCAACAATACCCTCAACGTCGGTTTGGCACATTATAGAAAGATTTTCCGTCGTAACATTCAGCCTGTTGGCGCGAAGCTTTATCTGTCTTGCGGATTCTTCGCCCGAAACATAAAGAATTCTTAACTTTTTGCCGAGAAATTCGCAGATCTGAAGAAGAATTGTTGATTTACCGATACCGGGGTCACCACTGAGAAGGACAAGCGAGCCTTTAACAATTCCGCCGCCGAGCACTCGATCAAGCTCCTGCATACCCGTTTTGAATCTGATTTCATCGTCAACATCAATTTCTCCGATAGTCTGTGCGAAAACGGACTTTGAAACTGACTTTGAATTCTTCTGCTGCTGAGATGTACGGATTTCTTCTTCCATAGTGTTCCATTCGCCACATCCGGGGCAGCAACCGTACCATTTAGGAGTTTCATAGCCGCATTCACTGCAAATATAAAGAGATTTTGATTTTGCCATTTTAAAAATCCTCCGTTTTGCTGAAATAATCTATAATTCCGAGCGAAATTATAAAAGCAAGCTTCCGCTGATAATTTTCATCTTTCAATAGTTTTGTTTCGTCAGTATTTGAAAGAAAACCGCATTCAACCATAACTGACGGCGACTGAGCGTTGTTAAGAAGATAAATCTCCGTTCCGCTTTGCTTAATTTCACGGGTATTATCGGTCTGCAGGTACGAAATCACGGGCATTCTGATGCAATCCGCAAGCTTTTGAGAATCGGGATTATTTTTTGAATAAAAAATCTGCGTGCCGTGATATTTCGATTCACCGAAATGATTCTGATGAATGCTCACAAACACAGATTCATCCGTATTATTTATTATATTTAATCGATTTTTTAAATCGGATATCTTTTTTTGACGGATTGTTTTTGCGGTTTCATCGTGAATTGAAACATCGGAATCACGAATCAAAACAGTATTAACGCCGAACGAATTAAGCATTTCATTCAGTTTCAGAGCAATCTGTAAATTCAGATCTTTTTCAAGAGTACCATCGTCTGCGGATGTTCCGCCGTCAACGCCGCCATGACCTGCATCGATAATAACGGTTTTATATTTCACGCTATTCAAAGAAGCATCAACAGCTCTCTGAGTGAATGTATAAACAGAGCCAACCGAAAGCAAGCCGAAAACGGCAACCAGAATTCCAAAAAGAAAAACTCTTGTTTTAATATGTACCGTTGTTACAACTTTCATAATAACACCCCACGCAAATATTCAATAAATAATATGCATGCTGTTATTACAAATTGACCGTTTTAAAACTATCTTTTTCTTGAGTCGATATAATCTTGAAGAATCATTACCGCCGCAACCTGATCAACAACGTTCTTTCGCTTTTTGCCTCGGGTATTTGTGTTGTTAAGAGCGTTGTGTGCACTTACTGTTGAAAGACGCTCATCACGCATAACAGATTCAATTCCTGTTACCTCGCTGAGTTTTTCGGCAAACTCTGTGCATTTTATTGCCCTCTCCCCTACGCTCGAATCCATATTCTTCGGCAACCCGACCACAAACTGCTCAACCTTATGTTCAGAAGCAATCTTTTTGATTTCTTCAATCAGAAAATCCTGATTTCTCTGCGTAATAACGCAAACAGGAGAAGCGAGCATTTCAAATTTATCACACACGGCAATTCCTGTTCTCACATCGCCGTAATCAATAGCCATTATAATCAAAATATCAGTCCTTAATAAATGCGGAGTTTGCAAAGAACAAACTCCGCATTAAATTTATCTTTCGCCCACAATTTCGTTAAGAATACCGGACAGATTATCCGCAATTTCACCTACCGCATTGCTGACAGCTTCACCAACATTTTCACTCGGGGAACTTGTACAAGATGTGCAAACAGAGGGAAGAGAATCGATTTTATACCAACCTTTACCCGTTGAGCCACAGTTTGAACCTGCAAGTTTTCCGGTAGTACGGCAATATCTTTTCTCGATTGTCTGACTGCTCTTCGGGAATTCTTTTTCGGGCAGACCTTTATGAATTTCATCAAATACAGTTATAAAAATCTTACCTGCGGGGTTAACAGAAACACCGAGCGATTCGGCATAATCAAATCCGACCCAGACAGCCGCAACATAATGCGGTGTACCCGCACAGAACCAACGGTCTTTATCGCTGCTGGTTGTACCTGTCTTGGCCATAATCTGGAACTTTCTGACATTTGAGCCCTTACCGTAGTAACTTGTATCAACAGTCTGAAGAAGCTCACACATAATATCGGATGTTGCCTCGGAAATAACCTGCTCTTTTTTGGGAGTTTCGTTGCTCAGAAGAATCTGAGTACCCTGGCTGTTTGTAACTTTATAATATGAATACGGATAATAATAATATCCGCCGTTACCGAAAGTAGCATATGCAGCCGCCATTTCAACGGTTGTTGTTCCGTTGGTAAGAGCACCCGTTGCAAGAGGCGCCAGACCTTTGTCGGACTTTTCATCAAGCTTAGAAAGATGGAACCTGTCTTTAAGGAAATTGAAGGAATTTTCGATTCCGACATCATAATTGATTATTCTTGCCGGAACGGTATTGTGGGACTGCTGGATTGCATATTCAACAGTAACCATATTTCCCGAACCGAGAGTTTTGTTAACATTATGAGGCCAGAGCTTACCGTTAACAGGAATAGCATAGTCCTTGATTTTACTCGAATAATTATAGAGATTCATCTCAATCGCAGGAGCATAGCAAGCAATGGGTTTTATTGTTGAACCGGGCTGTCTGTATGAATTTGCAGCTCTGTTAAGACCGAGCTTGCCAGATTTTTCACCCGCTTCACCGACTATTGCAACAACGCGTCCGCTGTAATCCATAATAGTCATTGCCGACTGAACTTTCTCACCGTCATAAGGCTCTTCCTTACTGACAAGGTCGGGGAAATTTTTACGGTTAACATAAATATATTCAAGCTTTTCCTGAATATCAAGGTCAACGGCAGCATAGATTTTAAGACCGCCGTAAAGAAGCTTATCGCTTGCCTGCTGCTTTGAATAGCCGTATTCATTCATAAGGTCTCTGATAACACACTGTCTGACATAGTCAACATAGAAGCTGTTAACAACTTCTTCGTCTTCTTTCTTAACAGCATTTTCATCAACCTTGGGAACATATTTATCACTGTTGGTAAAAACTAATTCATAATCACAAGCTTCTTTATATTCCGCTTCAGTAAGGAATCCCTTTTCTTCATACATCTTTCTCAGGCAGGAAAGCTGACGGTCTTTATTTTTATCGGGATTGAGAAGCGGATTATACTTAGTCGGAGCCTGAGTAATTGAAGCAATAACGGCACATTCTGCAGCATTAAGTTCGCTTACATCCTTACCAAAATATTTTTCACTTGCAGTTTTAACACCGTAACAGCCGCTTCCGAGATAAAGGGTATTGAGATACGCTTCAATAATGGTATCCTTATTGTAATGCTCTTCAAGGTTGAGTGCAGTAAGAATTTCGTTGAACTTTCTTACTGTTGTTACCTCTTTTTCATTTGTGAGGTTCTTGATGAGCTGCTGAGTTATTGTTGAACCACCGTGACCGAAGTTATCAGGAACAACAAGAACACCGATTGTTCTTATCCAGTCAACGCCATGATGCTCCCTGAATCGCGTATCCTCAAGGGCAATAAATGCATCAGCCATATGAGGAGACATATCATCAAGATCAACCCATACTCTGTCTTCCTCACCGTGAAGCCTTGCAAGTTCAACTTCATTTCCGTCGGAGTCGTAAGCATAGATAAAAGACGTTTGGTTCTGATTAGCCTTATATTCTTCAAGGTTAACAATCAGATCGCCGTTGATTGTTGTTATAACGTGAAAAAGAACATAAGATGCAACAACAGTAACCGTCAGAGCGCAAACACTAAGAAAGCCAAAAAAAGCCAATGCGGGAACGCTGTATTTCTTTTTTCCTTTTTTCTGCTTTCTAGCCTTGGGCTTGCTGTTTTTGTTTATATTATTCAAACTCTTAACCTCCCGTCAAAAGTTATTGACATTATTATACTCTGAAAGAATTAACAAAATATAACAAATTTATTAAATATCAGATGGCGAAAATAAGGATTTAATATCATCAAGTTGCTTTTGAAAACCTAAAATTTCATTTTTAAATCCGTTATCATTGTCTGCATTTTCAACATTATCAGGCTCTGCAACAGCCTGCTCAACATCATCCGAAGCAGTGATATCACGCGAAACGCCCAAAACTGATTCAATTTTGGAAATTCTTTCTTCAATTGAGCATAACTTGCCAAGAACAAGTGCCTGAAATTCTATAAATGAACTCATAAAATCACCGTATGTTAATTTAATTTGTCTCGGTATTTAATTTGATTTGCAAGATATCCCGCCAGTAAAAGAACAAGCCACAACGGAAGGAATCCTACAAAAAGCAGCGCCGCTACAATCAGAATCGGCAAACCCTTTTTACTCTTTTTAACAGTCGGCTCACCGATATTCCACTCTAATTTTTCAAAAGCAGAACCGTGATTTTCATAAAACGGGTATATCTTTAAATCAGCTTTGTATGAATCGATTTTCGGATTATAAAGCAGAGATTCAACAAGCTCGGAAACACTTGATGAAACCTTAATTATTTTCTTCAAATCAATATGAAGTATTCTGAGAATACTGTCGATAATATTCAGAAATCCGATTGTTATTTTATAAGTCGGAGTTTCGGGCGGATATTTGCTTTCTCCGCCAAAAAGGTTAAGAACAAGTTCCGAAATGAAGTCAACAACCTTTCTGTCTTTTATATCCTGATAATCGGAAGGTTTAAGACCCGTTTCTTTCTTTGTCCATTTTGCAACCGTACCGATTTTCAGCCAATTGAGGAACTTGAATATCGGTTTAATTATCCATCCGAATTTATAAACAACTTTCGGCTTGATACTGATTGCCGTTGCCATATAGGCGAGCTTGTCAATATCTTCTCCTGCAACCTTTATCATGCCTTTGATAACGCCTATAAGCTGTTCTTCAAGGCAAGGTAAAAGCTCTTTTCCCTGAGCTTTGAAGGTTTCCGGGGTTTTGATATATTCCGTTCTGACGGAAACATCGGAACTTTCAGGACTGAAAGTAACTGTTCTGTATGCACCGGGATAACCGATAGGCGAACAGGTGCATATATCATAAAGAACGTTGCCTTTTGCGCTCTGGTGCGCAGAAATATTATGAATATGAGTGTGACCGGTAAACATAAACTGAATACCGAGGTCAGCAAGCTGTTCTATTCTTTTATCGTAATCTCCAAGCATATCGCCCTTGCCGATTATTTCGTAAATCGGAGAAGGAGCAATAAGAGGATGATGAGTCATTGCAATTATCGTCTGATTATCCCTGCGTGCTTCGGCAGCTCTTTCACTTATCCACTCAAAGCACTCATCCGAAAAACCGCTTTTACCGTTAAGGTTACTGTCATCATTCAAAGCAAAGAGCCTATAACCTTCGCAAAGCTGAACAATATATGACATACTCTGTCTGTGAACGGAAATTGCTTCATCAGGTCCGAATTCACGGTACATATCAAAAAGCATATCACGGTGTGCAGTCGGGGTCTGAATCTTTTCATCGCCTTTATAAGCATCCGTGTAACCGTGATTTCTGAAATCGTGAGTTGCGGTGATAACAAAAACTTTTTTGCCATTGTTTTTGAGAGAACGGAGCATATCTATAAATTCTTTATGAGCATTCAGCTCGCCGTTATTGGTCACATCGCCCGAAATAATAACAATATCGCTTCTGTCATCCGCAGCTATCTGTTCAAACGCAGCTTCAAGCACTTCAGAACTTTCAGCAAGGAGCTTCTGACTTCTTGAATTTGCATTATCATAGGCTTTACCGCAGGTTCCGTTTTCTTTTGAATAGTAATGAGTATCTGTCAGAACGGTAATCGTAAGAGGTGCAACGCTCATTTATTTATCATTCCTTTTTGCAATGTCAACAAGATTTTTGTAGCTTATTGCCATAGACTCTCTCGGATCAATTTCGCAGATATCCTGCTCGATAACAATGTACTTTACGCCTGTATCAACGCATTTATTATAAATCGCATCAAGATTGAGGTTGCCTGTTCCGACTTCAACAAACTTGGGTGTGTGGTTTGTTATTCCGTAATCCTTGAAATGGCAGACCTTCATTCTGCCTGCTATTTTTTCGATATAGTCGCAAGGATTAACTCCGCCAAACTGAAACCAGTAAGTATCACCAATAAAGCTGAACTCCTCGGGTTTTGTGTCTTCAATAAGCATATCAAAAATACGTCTGCCGTTATCAAGCTTTGCAAATTCAAATGCATGATTATGATAAGCAAACTGCAGACCGTTATCATGCATTTTCTTACCGATTTCAGATGTAACCTTAATAAACTCTTTTATGCTTTCACTGTCTTTTCTGTATATATCAGGCATACCGCCGATTCCAAGCGTATCACACCCAAGCATCTTATGCTCTTTCATAACCGTATCAAGATCTGTAAGCATACGGTCAAAAGAAGTATGTGTTACACAAACATCCATGTTATATTTTTCAGTGAGATATGCAACC
>JAZNHM010000184.1:0-8515 GCA_045576955.1 Acutalibacteraceae bacterium
TACAAGTTGTATAAAAACTTTTTCAGGAGTTGAAAATAATGCTTGATATCAGATTTTTAAGAGAAAATCCCGATATAGTTAAGGAAAACATCAAAAAGAAATTTCAGGATAATAAGCTTCCTCTTGTTGATGAAGTAATCGCGCTTGATGCTCAGTCAAGAGCAATCAAGACTGAAGCTGACAGCCTCAGAGCAAACCGTAACAAGGTTTCAAAGGAAATCGGTATGCTTATGGCTCAGGGAAAAAAAGAAGAAGCTATGGCTGCAAAGTCAAAGGTAACCGAATTCTCCGAAAGACTTGCTGAATGCGAGAAGCTTGAAGCAGAATATTCTGAGAAGGTCACAAAAATTATGATGACCATTCCCAATATCATAGACCCCAGTGTTCCCATCGGTAAGGACGACAGTGAGAATGTTGAAGTCACAAAATACGGTGAACCCGTTGTTCCCGATTTTGATATTCCTTATCATTCGGAAATCATGGAACGCTTCAACGGCATTGACCTTGATGCCGCAAGAAACGTTGCAGGTAACGGTTTCTACTATCTTATGGGTGATATTGCACGCCTTCATTCTGCTGTTATTTCATATGCAAGAGATTTTATGATTGACAGAGGATTTACTTATTGTGTTCCTCCGTTTATGATTCGAAGCAATGTTGTAACAGGTGTTATGAGCTTTGCCGAAATGGATGCAATGATGTATAAGATTGAGGGCGAGGATCTTTATCTTATCGGCACAAGCGAGCATTCAATGATAGGTAAATATATCGATACTATCGTTAACGAAGAAACTCTTCCTCACACCCTCACAAGCTATTCACCCTGTTTCCGTAAGGAAAAGGGCGCACACGGTATCGAGGTAAGATGCGTATACAGAATTCATCAGTTCGAAAAGCAGGAAATGATTGTTGTGTGCAAACCCGAAGACAGCATGATGTGGTTTGATAAGCTCTGGCAGAATACTGTTGACCTTTTCCGTTCACTTGATATTCCCGTCAGAACGCTTGAATGCTGCTCAGGCGACCTTGCAGACCTTAAGGTCAAGTCGTTTGATGTTGAAGCATGGTCACCCAGGCAGAAGAAGTATTTCGAAGTCGGTTCATGTTCAAATCTCGGTGATGCTCAGGCACGCAGACTCAAAATCAGAGTTAACGGCAAAGACGGCAAGTATTTTGCACACACCCTTAACAACACCGTTGTTGCTCCTCCCAGAATGCTTATTGCGTTCCTTGAGAACAACCTTAATGCAGATGGCAGTGTTAATGTTCCTGTTGCCCTCAGACCCTATATGGGCGGCAAAGAAAAGCTTGTTCCTGCTAAATAAAATAAACCAATAATAAAACCCGTATTCCTTCGGATGAAGGAATACGGGTTATTTTTTATGTATTGAGATTAATATTTGAAGTTCTTGTAGAAGATGTGAGTTGTACCGGTAGCATTACCGCCGCCTGCTGCTTCAATAACAACGTTGATATCGAATTCAACAGTAAGGCTTACAAGGTTGCCTGTTGCAGCATCGATAACAGCAACAATTCTTGCGTTTGAGTAGCTTTCCTCGATAACAGCACTGCTGAGAACTTCGCCGATTGCACTGAAGATAACGGGAGCAGTCTTATGGTCGAAATAGCTCTTGTCTGCATCGCCAACGCAGATACCGCACTTGTCGATTGGAGCTTTGGTCCAGCTTTCTGATTTTGATGCCTTGCTTGTGCCGTCCTTGACGCCCATTTTAATTGTATAAAGGTTGCCGTCAGCTGTGCATGTTGCATTTGTTACGTCAGCAGCTGAAAGAGTGCTTTTTCTGAGGTAATGGTGAGGAACGTCGCTTTCCCACTGACCCTTTGTAACGTCCATTGTGTATTTGTTTTCAGCGCCGATACCCATGAAGCTGTAAATAAGGTCGCCGAATGTCTTGAGAAGGAAACCGGCATTAAGAGCTTCGTTATCTGTGTAACGCTCTTTGTTGAAACCAACCTTAGCATTGTAAGCTTTGTTAACTGCTGTGTTGTAGTATGTAACGATTTCTTCTTTTGTTGCGGGAGCTGCAGGAAGAGTGGTTTCTTCGGCAGCTGTTGTTTCTTCTGTACCGCTTACTGCTTCTGTTGCGTCGGCAACGGGAGCTTCGGTAACATCGTCTGCTACGGGAGCTTCTGTTACGTCATCAATTACAGGAGCTTCTGTTTCGATAACTTCTTCAGCTTCTGTTTCGGGAACTGTGGTTGTTGTTTCTGCTGTTTCATTGCCGCCACAAGCTGCGAGGCTGAAAACGAGCATACCTGCGAGGATAAGTGCGATAACTCTTTTCATTGGAAAATCTCCTTTAATATTATTTTATGCCTTTCGGCATTGAGTCCTTAATTAATTGTTTCAATAAATCTGAGGAATGCTGATTTGCCGTTTTCGTCACGCTTAAATACACCTGCGTGCTCAAGTACTGTTGCAAATACCTTTCCGACTTCTGTGTGTATGATATCGGTAATGTTTTCTGCATTCACATTATCATAATTGCCGATAAATTCGTCAACCCAGTCTGCGTGAAGCGCAGTTGCTTCGTCAGCGTGAAGGTCTTTGCCTGCAATGATCGCATCTGCAAGAATTTCAAGCTCTTTCTTAAGTCTTGCAGGAAGAACAGCAAGTCCCATAACCTCAATAAGACCGATGTTTTCTTTTTTTATGTGATGAAGCTCTGCGTGCGGATGATAAACGCCCATCGGATGCTCATCTGTTGTTATGTTGTTGCGAAGAACGAGGTCAAGCTCAAATTTGCTTCCTCTGCGTCTTGCAATGGGGGTTATTGTGTTGTGCGGTGTGCCGTTTGTTTCTGCAAAAATAAATGCGCTTTCGTCGGAATATGAACGCCATGTGTTGAGGATTTTATCTGCAAGCTCAACAAGGCTTTCACGGTTATCGGACAAAAGCCTGATGGTTGACATCGGCCATTTTACGATACCTGCATCCACATCTTCAAATCCCTTGAAGCTAAGTTCGGTTTCAATCGGTGCACGCTCCATTGCAAATTCGTATCTGCCGCCCTGAAAATGTTCGTGACTGAGAATTGAACCGCCGACTATCGGCAAATCCGCATTTGATCCTATAAAATAATGGGGGAAGAGCGATTCAAATTCAAGAAGCTTTGCAAAAGCGGATTTATCGATTTTCATAGGTGTATGCTCAGCGTTGAAAACGATGCAATGTTCGTTGTAATAAACATACGGTGAATACTGGAAGCGCCAACCTGAATTATTAATTTTGATAGGGATAATTCTGTGATTCTGTCTTGCAGGGAAATTGACTCTTCCCGAATATCCTTCGCATTCGATACAAAGCTGGCATTTGGGATATCCCGACTGCGGTGCGTTTCTTTCGATTTCAATTGCCTTGGGGTCTTTCTCGGGCTTTGAAAGATTGACGGTTATATCCATTGTGCCGTAATCTCCCGTGTACTGCCACTTGAGGTCTTTTTTTATTCTGTCGCGGCGGATATAGTTTGTATCGCAACTGAGTTTGTAATAATAATCGGTTGCTGCTTCTGCTGATTCGCTGTAAAGCGAGTTGAATTTTTCGATAATCTGAGAGGGTCGGGGAGTGACAGCCCCCATAAGTGCGGTGTCGAAAAGGTCTCTGTAAATAATGGAATCTTCTATTATTCCGTTTTCAACCGCATAATCGCAAAGCTTGCCGAGAATTTCGTGAATCTCACCCTCTGCCGCTTCGCAGGTGTCATCGAATGAGAATCGCTTGAGAAGATACATTACCGAATTTGTGCAATAAATACGGTCACATTCTTCAATTAGCTTTTTCTCAACGGCGTAATCTATAAGAGCTTTGATATAAGAATCTGTCAATACTATCATCTGCCTTAAGTCATTATTAAAAACATTATACACATTTATTTTGCTGTGTGCAAGAGTATATTAAATATTTGTTGAAATTTGGGTATCTTTTTTATGTTTTTATTTTTTATATGTGATAAAATTACAGATTTGTAAAGTGCATTATTAATATGATTTTAAAATCTTAATATAATTTTAGAAAATTTCATGCTTTATTCTTAAAAATCCATATGGTATAATACATTATAGAAAGATAGAAAGGCGGTTGTGTTATGAGAATATCTGATGCGATTATCTGCATTTTTGTTACAACTCTTGCCGCGAGCTACGGCTGGGGAATGAGAGGTTCGCTCATCGGCGGAGAAAAAGGTGCAATGCTTCCGGGTGCTTTGATTGGTTTGATTTTAGGTTGGTTTTCCGGTCTCGGCGCTGTAACTCCAGCAGCGGCAGGTCTTATGGGTATGACCTTCGGCGGCACCGAAACCTACGGCGAAACAATCGGCTTTGTTCTTCACAGAGGCAGAGAAGATTATAACCCCGTCAGAGGTTATATCGGACTTGCCTTCAAAGGTGCGCTGTGGTTTGCTGTGTGCGGCGCATTTCTCGGAATTTCTTTTTCTTATGCTGTTTACGAAAATTCTGAAATTTTTCTTTTTTGTCTGCTTATTCCCGTTATGCAGATAGTCGGTCAGCTTATTTTTAACAGACCCTATAATACTGAAAAGAATAAATTTCCGAAGATTTATTTTTCAAAGACACGCCGTGAAGAGTGGGGCGGCAATCTGCTTATGCTCATTGCGCTTGTGATTATGGCGATTATTAATAAAGATTATTTTACGATTATCCTTGTTGCGGGCGGATTTATCTTCGGTGCAATTGGTTGGCTCGTTGCAATGAGAGCATATGTTGCCTCGGTATTTCCGCTTAAAAACGGCAAATATCTTTTCGGAAAGCTTTATCACAAAGGGCTCATTGACGGCTGGAAGCTTATGGAATTCACACTTGGTGCTTTCGGTGGTTTCGGTCTTTCGCTTGCATACTGTCTGGGTTACGGCTACGTTGAAATATATCAGGACAGAGCTTCGCTTGACGGACCGAAAGGTATTTATGATGAATACCTGCAAGGCTGGATACCCGTAATCCTTGTTGCTTGCGTTATCGGCATTGTTGCGGTAAATCTCATTTCGTTTATATGCGATAAAAAGGGCAAAGAGGTCGATTCATATGTTCTTGACCATATCGAAAGACCTTTTTATAATGTAATACCGATGATGTTTGTGCTTGCCGGTAGTGCAGGGGAATTTATAACGGTATTTATGCTTGTTTTCGTTGTTGTCAACAAACTGATTTTTGACAGGTTTAAAAAGGTAAATTTGATATCAATTCTTATCGGTGGGGCGGTATGTGTTGCAACATATATGTTTTATGCTCAAAAAATCAGAGGGGTCGAACCGTTCGATGTTGTGCTTGCGTGTACGATACCTTACCTTGCGGGTGAAATAATATGGATACTTTCAAAGCAGGGCAGACGCGGTAAGTCTCTTAAAGATGTCGTAACGAAAACTCCGTTTGCCACCGTGTTCCCGACGTTTGTTATAATGAGCGTATTGCTTATTGCTTTATCAGTTAAAATTTTTGCTGTTTAGTCTTTACTTTTTGCGTTTCGTGTGTTAAAATATTAAAGCACGAAAGTAAATCCGAAAGGAATGTTAATATGGAAAGCAAAATTAAAGATAAGAATGTTGATTTCCTTTTTGAAGCAATTCTGAATCTCCAAAATTTGGATGAATGCTATGCTTTTTTTGAGGACCTTTGCACGGTTACCGAAATCAAATCAATTTCGCAGAGAATCGTTGTTGCAAAGATGCTCAGAGATAAAAAAGTTTACAGCGACATCGTTGCCGAAACAGGTGCAAGCACCGCAACAATAAGCCGCGTTAACCGCTCTCTTCAGTATGGCTGCATCGGCTATGAAGAGATTTTCAAAAGGATGGATGAATAAATGTCATACGATGATTTTTCCCGTTTTTATGATCGTCTGACAGATAATGTTGAGTACAAGAAGCGTGCAGATTATTTTTGCAGGCTTCTTTCAATGTGTGGAATAACCGATGGGATTCTTCTTGACCTCGGATGCGGCACGGGCAGTATGTCCGTTGAAATGGCAAAGAAAGGTTTTGAAGTGATCGGTGTTGACAGCAGCATCGGTATGCTCAATGCCGCGCAGCAGAAGATGTTTGAAAGTGGAGTGCAGATGCTTCTTCTCAATCAGGAGATGCAGGATATCGACCTTTACGGCACGATTGATTGCGCAATCTGTGTTCTTGACGGTATTAACCATCTGAACGGTAAAGAAGAAGTTATTGAAACATTCAGAAAAGTATCGCTGTTTATGAACGAAGGCGGTGCTTTTGCCTTTGATGTCAATACATTATATAAACATAAGTATATACTTGCAGATAATGCTTTTGTTTATGATTATGACGACTTTTTCTGTGCGTGGCAAAACAACTTCAATCCCGATGACAACAGCGTTGAGATTACTCTTGATTTCTTTGAAGAAGAGGACGGAGTGTATTACAGAAGCGGCGAAAGCTTTTGTGAGCAGGCATATGAGCTTTCCGAAATATCGGGATGGCTTGAGGAAGCAGGATTTGAGGTTGTCGGAATCTATGACGATATGACAACGGATAATGTTAATCCCGAAACACAAAGGGCAGTATTTTTAGCGAAAAAGAAGTGAGATAAATTATGAGTGAACTTGTAAGAATGATATCGGCAGACGGCACTCTGACCGTCATTGCTGCGGAAACAACGGATATAGTCAAAAGAATGAAAAGAATCCACCAGACTTCTCCCGTAACATCGGTTGCATTGGGCAGACTCATTACTGCTGCATCGATGATGGGTGCGGTTCTTAAAGGTCAGGATGACAGCATAACACTTCGCGTTAACGGCGGCGGACCTGCAGGCTCTCTTATTGCGGTTTCAGATAGCCAGGGTAACGTAAGAGGCTATGTTTCCAATCCTGTTGTTGAGGATATGATTAACGAAAAGGGCAGACTTGATGTAGCGGGCGCAGTCGGTAAAGAGGGTACCCTCACTGTTATGAAAGACCTCGGAATGAAAGAGCCTTATATTGGTCAGATTCCCATCCTTTCGGGAGAAATTGCCGAGGATATAACAAGCTATTTTGCAATAAGTGAGCAGCTTCCGAGCGTGTGTGCTTTGGGTGTTGCGCTCAAGCCGAGTTCTGCAATCAAGGTTGCTGGCGGATTCATTATTCAGCTTCTTCCCACAGCTATGGAGGATACTATTGATAAGGTTGAAGAATGCATCAAGGGACTTGAACCCATCACTCAGATGCTTTCTGACGGAATGACTCCCGAGCAAATCTGTCGTCATGTTCTCAGTAAATTTGAACTTGAAGTTCTTGATACATCAACTCCCGAGTATAGATGTAATTGCTCAAAGGAAAGAGTTTCCAAGGCGTTGCTTACTCTCGGTAAAGAAGAGCTTGAAGATATGGCAAATGACCCCGTAACCGAGGTTTCCTGCCATTTCTGCGAAAAGAAATATAAATTCACATCTGATGAAATAAAAGATCTTGCAAAATAACAGCAAAGAAGGTTTTGATATGGGTAAATTATTCGGCTATCCCGAGTTTGATATCAACGGAGAAGAGATACTCTGCACTTACGATAATGATTACAGCGAAATGATGATGGATGTTCGCGTTTACCGTATGAAAGCAGGGGATGAAAGAAAATTTCTCCGCAGCGGCGAAGAAATTGCTGTTCTTCTTCTTTCGGGAAAAATTATTTTTGACAATAATGAAACCGTCAGCCGTGAAAGTGTGTTTACGGAAGGTCCGTTTGCGCTTCATGTATGCTCGGATACCGAAATATCCGTCAAAGCGGAAGTGGATTCCGAAATTCTTGTTCAGTGCACAAAAAACGATGCAAAATTCGATTCAAAGCTTTACAGACCTGAGGATGCTCCCTGGGGCTATTCCTGTGTCGGAAAATTCGGCAACGTTGCCAAGCGCAGAGTTAATACTATTATAGATAAGGATATTGCTCCGTGGTCAAATATGGTGCTTGGTGAAGTGCTCAACGATAAGGGCAATTGGTCTGGATATCTTCCTCACAGACATCCTCAGCCTGAATGCTATTATTTCAAGTTTGACCGTCCCGAGGGCTTCGGCGCAAGCTTTGTTGGCGATGAGGTTTTCAAAAGTGTTGATAACAGTTTTTCGGCTATTCCCGGCGGTGCGCTTCATCCGCAGTCGGTTGCGCCCGGATTCCAAATGTATACCTGCTGGATGATTCGTCACCTCGACGGCGACCCATGGCTCCAAACAACCCGTAACGAGGATGAAAAGTATATCTGGCTTCACGATTCAGAGTTTTAAATGATAAGAAATTACGGCGGATTTCAATGACAAATTTGCCGTGATTTTATCCTTAAAAATATTCTTTAAAAGAACTAAAAAATATTTTAAAAATTTTTGAATTTTTTTTAAAAAAAGGGTTGACAAAACCGAAAAAGTAGTGTATTATAACGTACGTCGCTTGACGAAAGCGACGCCAACGTGGGAGCATAGCTCAGCTGGGAGAGCATCTGCCTTACAAGCAGAGGGTCACAGGTTCGAGCCCTGTTGTTCCCACCATTTGGCCCG
>JAZNHM010000185.1:0-6839 GCA_045576955.1 Acutalibacteraceae bacterium
GACGAAGAATTCCAGATGCTCCGTAAGGCATCTCTCGATATCGTTGATGCTCTCGGCATCATCGGCGGATGTAACTGCCAGTTTGCTCTTGACCCCAACAGCATGGATTACGCTGTTATCGAGGTTAACCCCAGAGTTTCACGTTCATCCGCACTTGCAAGTAAAGCAACAGGTTATCCCATCGCAAAGGTAACCGCAATGCTTGCACTCGGCATCACTCTTGATGAAATCAAGAATGAAACAACAGGTCTCAACTGCGAAAAGTTTGAACCCGATGTAAAATACATCGTTGTCAAGCTTCCCAAGTGGCCCTTCGACAAGTTCGTTAACGCAAGCCGTCAGCTCGGCACTCAGATGAAGGCAACCGGTGAAGTTATGTCCATCGGACCCACATTTGAAAATGCTATTATGAAGGCTGTCAGAGGCGCTGAAATTTCGCTCGATACTCTCAATGCCGTTCCCAAGACAAACGCTCCCCTTGTTGAAAGAATGAAAAATACCGACGATATGCGTCTTTTCTCAGTCTTTGAAGCAATCAAGGGCGGTATGTCAATCGAAGAAGTTCACGAAATCACCAAGATTACAGAATGGTTCCTTATCAGACTCAAGAACCTTGCAGATTTCGAAAAAGCTATTGAAAACGGCAATATGACCGTTGAGCTTTACAATCAGGGTAAGGCATATGGCTATACCGATGCAGCACTCAAGCGCCTTTCGGGTGTGGACGAGCTTCCCGCACACAAGGATGCCGTTTATAAGATTGTTGACACCTGCTCATCAAACTTCCCTGTTGCCGCACCCTACTTCTACTCTGTTTATGATGAGGAATGCGAAGCACGTCCTTTCCTCGAAAACAATAAGAAAGAAAGAATCATCGTTCTCGGTTCAGGTCCCATCAGAATCGGTCAGGGTATCGAATTCGACTATTCATCGGTTCATTGTGTATGGACTCTTAAAGAGCTCGGCTATGAGGTTGCTATCATCAATAACAACCCCGAAACAGTTTCAACCGACTACGACACAGCCGACAGACTCTATTTCGAGCCCCTTACTCCCGAAGATGTTATGAATATCATCAAGGTTGAGCAGCCCATCGGCGTTGTTGTTGCATTCGGCGGTCAGACTGCTATCAAGCTCACCAAGTTCCTTGATGAAAACGGCATCACAATTCTCGGCACATCAGCTGACGGTATCGACACCGCAGAAGACAGAGAACGCTTTGACGCTCTTCTTGAGAAGTTTGCAATCCGCAGACCCAAGGGTATGGGCGTTATGACAAAGCAGGAAGCTCTCAATGCCGCCAACACTCTCGGCTATCCCGTTCTTCTCCGTCCCTCATATGTTATCGGCGGTCAGAATATGACCATCGCTCACGAGGATGCTGATGTTGAACGTTATATGGATATCATCCTTTCGGGTGAAATTGAAAATCCCGTTCTTGTTGATAAATATATGATGGGTACAGAGCTCGAAGTTGACGTTATTTCCGACGGTAAGGATGTTCTTATCCCCGGTATTATGGAACACGTTGAAAGAGCCGGCGTTCACAGCGGTGACTCAATCGCTGTTTATCCTCCCTATAATCTCAACGATAAGATGCGTGAAACAATCTGTGACGTTTCAGAGAAGCTTGCTCTTTCTCTCGGCACAAAGGGTCTTGTTAATATTCAGTATCTTATTTATCATAATCAGCTCTATGTTATCGAGGTTAACCCCAGAGCATCAAGAACCATTCCCTATATCAGCAAGGTAACAGGAGTTCCTATGGTTGATATTGCGGCAAAAGTTATGATCGGTCAGCCTCTCAAGGAGCTCGGATACGGCACAGGTCTTTATAAGACTCCCCCCTATTTCACAGTTAAGGTGCCCGTATTCTCATTTGAAAAGCTTTCGGATGTAAACTCCATTCTCGGTCCCGAAATGAAATCAACAGGTGAAGTTCTCGGTATCGGTAAGACTACCGCAGAAGCTCTTTACAAAGGCCTCACTTCGGCAGGATTCAAGATTCAGCTTCCCACAGCAGAGAAGAATATCGGCATCCTTCTCAGCGTTGACAGCCACGATATGCTTGATGCTGTTTCACTTGCAAAGAAGCTTGACGACCTCAAGATCAACATCTATGCAACCAAAGAAACTGCTGATGCAATTTCACAGCTCGGCATTGATGTTGAATACGTCAACAGCAGATATGACGACAACTCAGCAATCTACGAGCTTCTTGAAAGCGGTAAGATTGACTATGTTGTATATACCGGCGCTCTTCAGGATTCAACAATGGGCGATTACATCGCTCTTCACAGACGCGCAATCCAGCTTTCTATCGCTTGCATCACTTCTCTCGACACTGCTAACGCACTTGCAGACATTATTGCTAGCCGCTTCAATCAGCAAAATACAGAGCTTGTTGATATCAACAATATGCGTACCGAAAGACAGAAGCTTAACTTTGTTAAGATGGATGCATCGGGCAACGACCACATTGTTATTGAAAACTTTGACAATTCAATCACCTGCCCCGAAAGCCTCTGCGTAAGCCTTTGCGACAGAAATCACGGTGTCGGCAGTGACGGCGTAGTTCTTGTTGAAAAATCAGATGTTGCTCAGGTTAAGATGAGAGTATTCAACCTTGACGGCAGCGAAGGCAGAATGGGCGGTAACGCAATGCGTTCGGTTGCAAAGTATGTTTATGACAAAGGTTATGTTGACACCGAAACAGTAACAATCGAAACTGCAAGTGGCATCAAGAGCGTTGAGCTTTACACAATGAACGGCAAGGTTAGCTCGGTTTGCGCTAACATGGGCAAAGCAGACCTCGAGAATGCTGTTACAAGCACAGTTGGCACTAACAAGTTCATCGATTATCCCGTAACAATCAACGGCGAAGAGCAGAGAATCACCTGCGTTTCAATGGGAAACCCCCACTGCGTTGTATTTGTTCCGAGAGTTGACACAATTGAGATTGAAAAAGTTGGTCCCAAGTTTGAAAAGGCTGACATCTTTGCTCACAGAGTCAACACCGAATTCGTCAGAGTTGTTAACGAAACAACCCTCAAGATGAGAGTCTGGGAACGCGGTAACGGCGAAACTCTTGCCTGCGGTACAGGCGCTTGTGCTGCTGTTGTTGCAGCGGTTGAAAACGGATTCTGCAAAAAGAATACCGACATCACCGTTAAAGTCCGCGGCGGCGACCTTATCGTTAATTACAGTGATGAAGGCGTATTCCTTACCGGCTCAACAAAGCTTGTCTTTGAAGGTTCACTTGAATATTAATAAATCAAGGCAGTCTCTTATTGAGGCTGCCTTTTATGTTTTATTACTATACAATTATATTGCTACACCATATTATCCTGCTTTTTTATTCCGAACAACATTCTTAAAATTCCCCGCAGAGCTTTGGGACTGCGAACAACAACAATTTTCACCATCAGAGCCCCCTTCAATAAAATCTGCAAAGGCTCAGACCTGCAAGAATCATAATTCCGGCAATAATAAGAATTGCCAATGTGTAAGGGAACAACGCCGCAACAACCATTCCGATTGCAAACGCTATTAAAACAGACCCTTTGGAATCATACCTCAAAAACATCACCGCCTGAATATACAGCTTGAGTCTTTGCTCAATACAGTATAATCAGCGGTGATGTTTTTCGTTACCGTTTTTTTAATTCCCATTCTTTAATGTTTTTTGCTTGCTCCATCATAGCACAGTAGCTTTCGTGACGGCTGATGGGAATATCTCCGTCCTCGACTGCCTGAATTATACGGCAACCTTTATCCTTCATATGAAGGCATGATGTGAATTTACATTGACCGATGTAATCTTCAAATTCTTTAAATGCAAAAGGAAGCTCATCTTTAAGAATAATTTCTGTTTCCTCTGCATCAAAAGAAGAGAAACCGGGTGTATCTGCAACATATCCACCCTCAACCTTAAAAAGTTCACTGTGGCGGGTTGTGTGGCGTCCTCTTCCGAGTTTGTCACTTATTTCGCCCGTTTTAAGAGCCAAATCGGGATCAATCACATTCAGCAATGACGACTTTCCGACACCCGAATTACCGCAAAAAGCGCTGATATGATGCTTCAATTCAGCTTTAACAAGGTCAACTCCTTCGCCCGTAACGCAAGAAACGGCAAATGATTTTATGCCTGCTCTGTTATAAATCTCAACATACTCATCGGCATTTTCGAGATCACTCTTTGTGAAAACAACAATCGGTTCAATGCCTTTTGTTGCAGCAAGAGCTGTCAGTCTGTCAATAATCAGCAAAACAGGTTTAGGCTCACATACAGATGAAACGATAAAAAGTCTGTCAACATTCGCAACCGGCGGTCTTTGAAAAACAGAGTGTCTTTCATAAATTTCATCAATTGTGTTCTCTGCGTTTTCATTAACACTGATTGAAACACGGTCACCTGCAAGAGGCTTTATTCCCGATTTACGAAACACACCCCTTGCCTTGCATTCATATATCTCGCCGGCGGCTTCAACATAATAGAAGCCGCCGATACCTTTAATAATAATTCCGTCAAGTTTAGACACTTAATCAAAGACCTTCCTTCTGTCCGACAACAAGAGTAATTTCAGTATTAGTGTCGTAGGTCTGAGTTATTCCCATTATTCCCGAAGCTGTTGCAGAGGGAGTCTGAGAAAGAACAACTCCGTTATCCATATCGGAATAAACAACCTGATAAGCAATGTGAATATTATTCACATTAAAACCGCTTGCTGAAAGATGGCTGATTGCCTGACTCATTGTCATACCTACAACTGAGGGCATCTGCTTGCGTCCCGAAGGAACACTGATCGAATTTGAATACGTACCGTTCTTAACAACGGCAGGATTCTGCGTAAAATCAACGATGCAAGTATAATATTCCTTATTATCAATATAAATCTTTACTGATACATCGGCACCGCTTCCTGAAATCTTGAAAGGATACTCACTTCCGTCAAGAAGAAGAGATTTATTCATAACAGATTCATTATTTACAAAAACCTCAAAACTTCCTCTTGAACCTGATGAGGGAAGATTAAGTTTGATTTCAGCTTCGCTTGATTCAGGAATACCGTTACTGATAACGATGGAAACCTTGCTGTTCGGCATAACCTTTTCGCCCGCCTCGGGTGACTGAGCGATGACGGTACCCGCAGGCTCATTACTGTTCTGCTCTTTGATTTCAGGATCCATAACAAGCTGAGCAGATTTAATCATTGCTTCAGCCATTTCAACATCCCAACCGACATTAACAACAGACGGAACTTCAACTAAATCCTCGTTACTTGCATAATAAACAATAATTACGGTTCCGCTATCAACTTCCACATCTGCTTCAGGGTCAGTTTTGATAACCTTGCCAAATTCTTCAGTAAGACTAAGCATAGGAGTAAGCTTAACAATCAAACCTTTATTTTTGAGAGTCTGTTCCGCAAGTTCGTGACCGTAACCGATAACGTTAGGGACAACAATTTTTTCTTCATTCTGAACTATGGCGAGTTGAACCACATTACTGTTTTTATCAAGTTTCTGACCGCTGTCGGGTTCCTGATCAAAAACAGTTCCGTTTTCATACGCACTGTTTGAAATCGTGCTGATTTCAAATCTATATTCCGAATATTTTGAATTGTCCTTAATCTGCGTTTCATAATTCATTCCGACAAAGTTAGGAACGCTGTCAGAAGTATTTCTGAAAACATCTGTAAAGAAATAAGTAAACAAAAATGCAAATAATGAAATGACAAGCAAACCGATTACAACACCAATTGCAATAAGTCCACCCTTGCCCTTTCTGCCGTCATCATCGGACTCATCGTATTCCTCATAATCAGGCATCTGTGGCTGAGAAGGACCTGAAGCAGGAATCTTTATTGCCGGCTGAGAAGTAGTTTTTCTCTGAACAAATTTCGTTGGATCACTGTCAACAAAATAATCATGCTGGAATCTGATTAAGGGATTTCTCTTGAATTCTTCAATATCAAGAAGCATCTCTGCAGCAGACTGATATCTGTCTTTGTTATTCTTCTGCATTGCATGCATTACTATCTGTTCGAGACCGATAGGAATGCTGCTATTGAGCTCTCTGGGAAGCTTAGGCTCAGTCTGAAGCTGCATAAGAGCAACGGAAACAGAATTATCAGACTGGAACGGAAGCTGACCTGTCAGCATTTCATAAAGAACAACACCCACAGAGTATATATCCGCTCTGTCATCAGTTGTGTCTCCTCTTGCCTGCTCGGGGCTGATATAATGTACCGAACCAATTGCACTGTCGGTCATTGTTTTGGTATCGCTGTAACTGAATCTTGCTATACCGAAATCAGTAACCTTAATATTACCGTTTGAAAGAAGCATTATGTTCTGAGGCTTGATATCTCTGTGAACAATGCCCTTATCGTGAGCGTGCTGCAAAGCTCTGAGAATCTGAATTGTGAAATGTACTGTTTCTTTGATTCCGAGTTTGCCCTGCTGCTCAATATATTCCTTGAGAGTAATACCTTCAACGTGCTCCATTACAATGTACTGAAGCTTGTCACCAAAGCTGACGTTGAAAACCTTAACGATATTGGGATGCGAAAGAACAGAAACAGCTTTTGATTCATTCTTAAATCTGCGGCGGAACTCTTCATTTGCAAGAAATTCATCCTTCAGAATTTTAACAGCAACGGTTCTGTCGTCAATATTGTCATATGCCTTATAAACGACTGCCATACCGCCGACGCCGATAACTTCCTGAATCTCATATCTGCCGTCAAGTCTTTTACCGGTATAATTATCCATGTTACATTCCTTTCAAAATCACAAATCAAATCATTTCAGCAAAAAAACAACAGTAATGTTAT
>JAZNHM010000186.1:0-10324 GCA_045576955.1 Acutalibacteraceae bacterium
CAGAGCTGCAGCGGAAATGCTCGACTATAAGGGCAGCGGACAGTCTGTTCTTGAAATGAGCCACCGCTCAAAGGTTTATGAAGAAATCATATTCGGCGCACGCGACCTTTTCAAAGAGGTTATGAATATTCCCGATAACTACAAGGTTATCTTCTGCCAGGGCGGCGCTTCAACTCAGTTTGCGGCCATCCCCCTCAACTTCCTCAACGCAAGCGGCAAGGCTGACTATGTTCTCTCGGGTCAGTTCTCAACAAAAGCATATAAAGAAGCCTGTAAATACGGCGATATCAAGGTTGTTGGCTCATCAAAGGAGCAGAATTTCTCATGCATTCCCGAGCTTGATAAGGCAAACTTCACCCCCGATGCAGACTATTTCTACATCTGCCAGAACAACACAATCTACGGCACCCGCTTTGCGGAACTTCCCGATACAGGCAACGTTCCCCTCGTTGCAGACGTTTCATCCTGCTTCCTCTCGGAGCCTATGGATGTTTCAAAGTACGGTATTATGTACGGCGGCGCACAGAAAAACGTTGCTCCCGCAGGTCTGACCGTTGTTATCGTCCGTGAGGACCTTCTCGGCAACGCAAGGGACTACACTCCCACAATGCTTGATTATAAGACTCTCGCAGACAATGACTCAATGTACAACACACCGCCTTGCTACTCAATATATATGTGCAAGCTCGTTCTTGAATGGATCAAAACTCTCGGCGGTCTTGAAGCAATGAAGCTTCACAACGAAAAGAAATGCTCAATTCTCTATGATTTCATCGATAACAGCAAGATGTTCAACAACCCCGTAAAGAAGAGCGACCGTTCAATGATGAACGTTACCTTCGTTACAGAGAGCGACGAACTCAACGCAAAGTTCGTCAAGGAAGCAACAGAAGCAGGCTTTGTTAACCTCAAGGGTCACCGTTCGGTAGGCGGCATGAGAGCATCAATCTACAACGCAATGCCCATCGAAGGCGTTGAAAAGCTTGTTGACTTTATGGCAGAGTTCGAAAAGAAGAACTGATTGGGGGATTTCTTGTGTTCAACATTTTATTATTAAACAAAATTTCAAAGAACGGCCTTGACCGTCTTGATGCAACAAAATTCGCTTGTGCAGATGCCGTTGAAAATCCTGATGCGATTCTCGTTCGCTCCGCTTCAATGCACGAAATGGAGCTTTCCGAAAGCACTCTTGCAATCGCAAGAGCAGGCGCAGGCGTCAACAATATTCCCATTCCTGCTTGCAGCGATAAGGGCGTTGTTGTTTTCAACACTCCCGGCGCCAACGCAAACGCAGTTAAGGAGCTTGTTATCTGCTCACTTTTCCTTGCTTCAAGAAAGGTTGCTGCATCTCTCGACTGGTGCAAAACTCTCAAGGGCGAGGGCGAAAACGTCGGTAAGCTCGTTGAAAAGGGCAAGAGCAATTTTGCAGGTCCCGAAATTCTTGGCAAGACTCTCGGCATCGTCGGTCTCGGCGCAATCGGTGCTCTTGTTGCAGAAAGCGCAAAGGCACTCGGTATGACCGTTATCGCTTATGACCCATTCGCAGCAGGCAAGACCGATATCAAACTCGTTGAGCTTGATGAAATCTTTGCAAACAGCGATTATATTACACTCCACGCTCCTCTCAACGACGGCACAAGAGGAATGATTAACGCAGAAACCATCGCAAAGATGAAAGACGGCGTAAGAATCCTCAACTTCGCAAGAGGCGAGCTTGTTGCTTCAAAGGATATCATTGACGCACTCGCAAGCGGTAAGGCGGGCGCATATGTTACCGACTTCCCCACCGATGAGCAGCTCGGTGCAGAGGGCGTAACAGCTATTCCTCATCTCGGCGCTTCAACTCCCGAGAGCGAAGAAAACTGCGCTATGATGGCAGCTGACGAAGTTTCCGCTTACCTTCTCAAGGGTGAAATCAAGAATTCCGTCAACCTTCCCAACACCTGTCTTGCAGAAAGCTTTGCAGTGCGTACCTGCTTTATCCACAAGGAGAATGCAGACGATTTCGCAGCAAAGGCAGAAGCAGCTGCAAAGGCAGCAGGTGCAAATGTAACCTCAATCTTCACTGCTAACAAGAAGGATATGGGTTACACAGTAATCGATACCGACAAGGCATTTGATGCAAGCAGCGTTGAAGGTGTAATCAGAATCAGAACAATATAAATGATTAACGTAAGGCGGCTTGACCTCAAGCCGCCGTTTTTTCCATTGTAGAGGATAGTGATCCGACGTCCCGTGTGTGCCAAAGGCGCACAAAAAGGAGAGAAATTTATGGATAAATTCAGCTTCATAAAAGACGAAAAACTGCAGAAGCAGATAAAATTTGCAATTGTCATTGATGAAATGAAAAATATCTTCCGCCGTAACCTTATCATCGACGGCTCAAGGCGTGAAAACGATGCGGAGCATTCGTGGAATCTTGCGATGCTTGCCATGCTTTTTGAGGAGTACAGCACCGAAAAGGTTGACCTTGAAAAAGTGTTGAAAATCGCTCTTGTTCACGACTTGATTGAGGTCTATGCGGGCGATACCTTCGCATATGATGTCAAGGGCAACGAGGATAAGCTTCAGCGTGAAATTGAATCGGCAGACAAGCTTTTCGGTATTCTCGACCCCATACAGGGTGCGGAAATCCGCGCATTATGGGATGAATTTGAGGCAAAGGAAACCCCCGAATCGAAGTATGCCAATGCCATAGACCGCATTCAGCCTCTTATAAACAACTACATGACAAACGGCCACACCTGGAAAGAGGGCGATGTTCACGCACCGCAGATTTACAAACGTATGGATATCATCCGCACAACCACTCCCGCACTCTGGCCGATAGTCGAAGGAATTATCAGCACTTCAATTGAAATCGGGATTCTCAAACCCTGAAAAATATAATTTAAAAGGAGATTATAAAATGGCAACAGTTATTCCCGCGGCATTTTGGATTCTTTTTGGTGCCGCAATGCTTATCAGCTCAATCGGTTTTTACAAGTATGTTTATTTCATCTCACTCGGTTACGGTTTTTCAATTGCGGGTCTCGGAGCACTGATGCTCTGTTTGTTCCGTGAAAACCTCAGCATCGGAACAGTTATTGCCTGCGTACTTTTCATTATTTACGGTATCCGTCTCGGCGGCTATCTGCTCATCCGTGAGCTTAAAAGCGCGGCTTACAGAGGCGCGATGAAAAGAGAAATCAAAGATGGTTCAACGATGAAATTCGGCGTCAAATGTGCTATCTGGATTACCTGCGGCGCTCTTTATGTAACTCAGGTTCTGCCCGTTTTCTATCGCCTTCTCAACAGCGAAAAGACCGACGGATTCTGCATTGCAGGCGTTATCATCATGGCATTCGGCATCATCTTTGAATCTGTGGCGGATATGCAGAAAAACGCATCAAAGAAAAAGAATCCCAACCGCTTCTGCGACACGGGTCTTTATAAATTCGTTCGCTGCCCCAACTATCTTGGCGAAATGATTTTCTGGACAGGTGTTCTTGTTTCGGGCGTCAACGTGCTTGAAGGTGCGGGTCAGTGGATTCTCGCTCTCATCGGTTACATAGGAATTATTTTTGTTATGTTCAGCGGCGCACGCCGCCTTGAAATCCGTCAGAATAAAAACTACGGCAACGACCCCGAATATCAGAAATATGTCAAAACAGTGCCCATTATGGTGCCATTTATTCCCCTCTACAGCGTTGAAAAATATAAATTCCTTGTTGCATAAACAAAACCCGAACTTCAGACAAATCTGAAGTTCGGGTTTTCATCTAAAATTTTTTGCTGTCAATAATCCACTCAAGCAAATCTTCATATTTCATTTCCCCTGAAGCAACAGCAAGACCCACACGGGCAACGTCGTCAACGGTTGGTTCAATTTTAACTCCGTTAACCTCGAGGAAAGTCATCATAACAAACATACCGATTCTTTTGTTGCCGTCAACAAATGCGTGATTTGATATCAAAGCATAGCCGAGTCTTGCGCCTTTTTCCTCTTTTGAGGGATAAAGCTCATTGCCGCCAAAAGTCTGAAATGCGGATTCGAGCGCACTTTCAAGCAACGCAAAATCACGGATATTCGGATCTCCGCCCGTTTCTTCGGAAATAAGTTTATGAAGTAAAAGTACCTTTTCCTGACTTAATTTTATCATTTTGCCAACTCCTCAAACGCACGGTGATATTTTTTCAGAATTCTTGCCGCAACAAAATCAATTTTTTCATCTTCACTCATTTCAATTGCTGTGTCGCTTTCTATATCAACAAGCCTGTACTTGGGTTTGTTGTTTTTGAAAATATAAATTTCACCCGCCTTGTCAACCATACGGGCGACTTTTGAAAAATTCTGATTTGCTTCGGAAATAGGGACTATCTGATTAATATTGATATTCATTATAACGAACCTCCTTTACTGTCAATATTATTATATACAAATTTTAGGATAATGTCAACCTAAAATATACAATGAGAGCAAAAATAAACCGAGCATATCAATAAGATATGTTCGGTTTATCATCTTATGGTCGGAGTGCAGAGGTTCGAACTCTGGGCCTCGTGGTCCCAAACCACGCGCGCTACCAACTGCGCCACACCCCGAAATATTAGGTTTTAAGATAATGTATCAATATAATTTGTGAAAAGATTCGCTTTGCGCTACCAACTATCGGTTGAAAAATTTAAAACTGCTTATCTATTTTATGATATTTGAGCGATAAAGTCAACAGTATTTTATAAAAAAAGCGGCATCCTCCGAGAAGATGCCGGCTGATTTCTTATACAAGGGGAACGCTGTGGTCATAAACGGGGTACCATTTTGATGAGCCGTAGTTTCTTGCTCTGAAGAGAACCTCATCGTCATAAACTTCCATCTGGAAGCCCATACCGCCCCAGGGCACACCGTATCTGTTGATAATCATATAGGTGGGAAGGTTTATGTAATTAACGCCGTTGATTGTTTCAACGCAGGAGAAGCCAAATGCTGTTTCAACAAGAGGACCGTTGATGCCGGTATGAACATGGCCGCTGATGAAGAATACGTTTTCGTACTTTTCGAGGATGGACTGCACTCTGTCGCTGCAATCGCCGAGGCCTCCATCTTCCCAGATTTTATCCTGACCGTTAACACCCTCAACGGGAACGTGGCAGACGACAAACATCGGAAGACCTCTGTCTGCCGCTTCTGCAAGTGAATCATCGAGGAACTGATACTGCTCTTCAGCCATATCAGGATGGTCCCAGGTGTCCTCGCCATCGTCACAAAGAACAACGAAGCGGTAACCGTTGATATCTGTTTTATAATATGCTTTTTCAATCTGTTCGCCTGCGGGATTCAGATTATTATAGAGGTCAACAAATTCTTGCCTTGCCTGCTCCTGAGGTCTGTCCTCAACGTGGCCGACGTCGTGGTTACCCATTGCAATTACCCAGTTTTGGGCGCTGCGGCTGTCTGCCATAATATTAAAAAAGCTTTCCATTGAAGCGGCATCGCCGTAGTTGGTAAGGTCGCCCGAAACGATAAGTGCATCGATTGTATCCTTGGAGCGTTCAAGGTCATTGAGACCGTTTGCCCAAATCCATTCGCCGATGGGCCAGTCAACATCAATATGTACGTCGGAAACGATTGCGGCATTCAGTCTGCAATCGTCAGCTTTTGTTGCAAGCTCAAGAGCCTCAAAGCCTGCGAGAAATTCGCTTGAGGGAAAGATTGTTGTAAGAAGTGAAACGATAAGCGCGATAATCTGTTTAACTGTGAGCCACATGATTTTTTCTCCTAAATTTATTATTCTGCAAATTCCGCTTTTTCTATCATATCGCAGACGTAAACGTCAACGAGCGAGAAAACACGTCCGCCGAGAGATGAAAGATATTCGTCCTCGTCCTTGTCGCAGAGCATAGCGTAATTTTTACCGATGTTTTCAACAACATTCTTGTTTTTTCTGACAGTGAGATAGTAGAATGTAAAAGAGGAACCATCGGAAATATTTGAGAAGAAGCCTGCCGCTGTTTCGCTGAGCATTGAATACATGGAATTGATTGCCTGGGATGCGAGCATGGTGTGAGGCAGATACTTGTGAAGGGCAATCTGGCAAGCAAAAACCATCAGCGCACGGAGTTGACGCACTTCGTTGGTTGTAAGATTTGCAGCATCCTCTGCACAGAATGTTTCGGGTGAAAGTGCTGAAAGCTCTTCGCCGAGCTTCATTGCTTTTTTAATGTTACCGTTGTTTCGGTAGGAATCGACAAGCAGAGCAAGCTCCGCAAGGTCTGCGCCGGCGGCATCTGTCTTTTTTGGATGAAAAATTTTAATATCGTCATCGTTTGCTCTCATTTTTATTTGCTCTCCATTGCGGTTTTTTTCTTTTTCATCTTGGTCTTGTAGCTCATAAGAGCTTTTACATCGGCATCGGGAGTTGCAAAGTCGCCGACGCAGATGGTTTTCTTTGAATACATACCCTTGAAATCGGTGCCGCCGATTGCGAGGATTCCGTTTGCACGTGCAAATTTGAGAAGCTTTGCTTCAGTTTCGGCGTCGTTTTCGGGGTGCCATACTTCAACGCCGTCAATTTCAGCTGAGAGAAGGTCGTCAAGGATATCAAGGCAATCCGATGCACCGGGGTGTGCAAGTACAGCAACACCACCCGCTTCGTGGATTGCATCAATAACCTCGGCAGGTTCCGGATAATTCACTTTTACAAGAACGTTTCCTTCGCTTTCGGGAGAGAAAAGTTCATGATATATTTCGCCGTAAATCTTATCGGTTATGCCGCATTCAAGAAGAGCGTGCATAATATGTTGCTCAAAAACAGCAGTTGAACCCGTTGCACACTTGAGTACAAGCTCGGGTGAAATGGGATATTTACGGGCAACCTTGAGTGTCATAAGCTGGCTTGCTTTTTTTCTTGAAACGATGTTTCTGTGGCAAAGACCTTCGAGCCTGTCCGGGCTGTCACAAAGGTAGCCGATGATTTCGATGTTTTTGCCCGATTTTGAATCGGTTGCCGAAATCTCAACTCCGGGGATGACATTTATCCCTCTTCTTTCGCCGATGATTTTTGCGCGGACTGTTCCTGCCTGGCAGTCACGGTCGGTTATGGCGATAGTGGTTAATCCTTTCTTCTGAGCGAGCACGATGAGGTCATCAATACCCATTGAGCTGTCAGAAAGTTTGGTGTGGCAATGCAAATCTGCTGGCATAATTTTTTACCTCTCTCAAAAAATCGCACAGTGTCCTAATATACAATAATTATACATCAATCGGAAATTTTGTGCAAGTATTTTTTGAATATATAAGGTAAATTTTGTTGTTAGATTTGATTTTTACATTATATGTGTTATAATATTATTCTTAAATATAATGCATTACGGAGGGAAAAAGATGAAAAAAATTGCAATCGGACTCAGCGGAGGGGTTGACAGCAGCGCCGCGGCATTGCTTCTGCTTGAGCAGGGATATGATGTCACGGGTGTTATTCTTCGCCTGAAGCCGGGCAATTATGCGGATTCCGACATAGCGGATGCGCAAAGAATCGCCGATTGTCTCGGAATAGAGCTCCGCATTCTTGACCGCCGTGATTATTTTAAAAAGAATGTTATCGAACCGTTTATCGGCGAATATCTTGCCGCAAGGACTCCGAATCCGTGTGTTGAGTGCAACGCAGCCGTCAAATTCGGCACGATGCTTGACTACGCCCTTGAAATCGGGTGCGACGGAATCGCAACGGGACATTATGCCAAAATCGAAGAAAAAGACGGCAGATATCTGCTCAGACGCTCCGAAAGCGCAAAAGACCAAAGTTATTTTCTTTACAGACTCAGTCAGTTTCAGCTTTCAAAAGCGATTTTCCCTCTTGAAGGACTGGATAAGGAAGAAATCCGTATGAAAGCGGAAAAAGCAGGACTTCCCGTTGCCCGAAAGAGTGACAGCCAGGAAATCTGCTTTGTTCCGAATGATGATTATATTGCATATCTCACATCTCTCGGCATAACTTCGCCGAAAGGCAATTTTATTGATAAAGACGGCAACATTCTCGGTCAGCATAACGGCATTATTAACTACACAATCGGTCAGCGCAAGGGACTCGGTGCGTTCGGTAAGCCGATGTTTGTGACTGGGATGAATGCGGAAAACAACACAGTCACAATCGGCGAAAACGGCAGTCAGTATAGCATCGGATTTGTTGCGGATAAGCTGAATTTCATTGCATTTGAAAAACCCGAAGTGCCGTTCAGAGCGAATGTGAAAATTCGTTTCAAGGCAAAGGAACAGCCCGCGCTGATTACTCCGAATGCCGACGGAATGGTGACGGTTGTTTTTGATGAACCGCAGCGCTCCGTAACACCCGGTCAGAGCACCGTTTTCTATGACGGCGACATCGTTATCGGCGGCGGCAGAATTATCGCTTCGCTTTAATTCGTGAATCAACTCTGCGTTCTGTACTCTGAATTCTGCACTTAAAATCCGCTTTCAATAATTTTATCGCTTCCCTCGGGTGAATAAACCCAGTTGTCGATATGTCCGTCACGGATGAAATATTTCGGTGCTTCAACGGGATAATTCGCATCAAAGCAGTCAACGATAATAAGTTTGATTTTCATTTTTGAGGGGATAATACTTTTGATGTAAACACTTGCGTGGCTGCCTGCTTCAACACCCTCTGAAAATTCAGCAAGACCCGCAAGATTGGGAGCAAGCTCAACGAAAATTCCGTATTTTTCAACCGAGCGAACAATTCCGGGTACGGTTTCGCCAACGGAAAACATGGCGGCATTTTCTTCCCACGTGCCGAGAAGCTCTTTGTGGCTGAGAGTGATTCTGCCGTTCTCATCAATGCTTCTGACAACAGCAAAAATATTCTGTCCCGGCATAAACCTTGCACTCGGATGAGGAATTCTTGAAACGGAGATGCTGTCAATCGGCATCAGCGCGCTTATGCCCGCACCGATATCGCAGAAAACACCGAAACCTTCAATATGGGTGACCGTTGCGGGGATAACATCGCCCGCACGAAGTGACGAAATATATTCTCTCGAGCAGTCATTCTGAACTCTTTTTCTGCTCAGCATGGCAAGTGTGTTGCCGCTTTCATCGGAGCGGAAACCCGTAATAACAAAAGCAACGGGTTTGTTGACTCTCGAAATCAGGGCGATGTCCCTGACCGTGCCTTCTTCAATTCCGACTGCGCCCTCGTTTCTCGGAATAATTCCTTTCATACATCCCAAGTCAACGTGTAGATTATGCTCGCTGTCGCATCTTGTAACGCGACCTTCAAGAGTTGCCTCGGAATAAAACGCATCGCGCAGAGTGAATCGGTTTGAAAGAAAGCGCTTGTTTTCTTCAGTTGTTATGATTTGCCCCTCGGGTTTGAATATTCTCATTTCTGACCACCATTCCGCCTTACGGCTGTTTATCGATAGTTTAGTATATGGCTGCTGGGGGAAGATAATTCCAAAAAAATTTACATATTGCATATACTTTAATTAATAAGTATGGTATACTTTTTTGAGTGCAGAATGCAGAGTGTAAAGTGCAAAATTAAGGATAGGCTCCGCCTATGACCGATTATTATGAAATAACAAGGTTCACGAGCACAAAAAGTGCGAGGGGTTCTTATAAAATTATTCTTCAGTTTTTACGGAGCAATATAAAATCGGAGCGAAGCGACCCTTTATTCTGCATTATGCATTTTGAACTTTGCATTTTCAATAAAACGGAGAGATAATTATGGATGTAAGAGTAGGCGACGTTCTTCTGATGAAAAAAAAGCATCCCTGCGGTGAAGATAAATTTGCCGTGCTGCGTGTAGGCGCGGATTTCCGCATCAGATGTGTCGGATGCGGCAGAGAGGTTATGCTTGAAAGAGTCAAGGTCGAAAAAAATATCAAAAAAATAATCCGTGATGAGGAATAATATATGCTTGATAAATTAGTAAAAGTTGAAGAACGCTTCGATTTTATAAACGAAAAGCTCTGCGAAGCCGATGTTGTTTCGGATATGGCGCAGTATAAAAAGTTTATGCAGGAGCTTAAGGTTTTAACCCCGATTGTTGAAAAATATCGCCAGCTCAAAGCTGCTCAGGCAATCTTGCAGGAGGCAAGGGAAATGCTTGATGCGGGCGGAATGGAAAAGGATTTCCGTGAGATGGTGCAGGAAGAATATGAGCAGGCGGGCGAGCAGGTTGAGATTTTTGCCGAAGAGCTGAAAATTCTTCTTCTTCCCCGTGATCCCAACGACGATAAGAACGTTATCGTTGAAATCAGAGGCGGCGCAGGCGGTGAAGAGGCTTCACTCTTTGCAGGCGTGCTGTTCAGAATGTATTCGATGTACGGCGAAGCGAAG
>JAZNHM010000187.1:0-1945 GCA_045576955.1 Acutalibacteraceae bacterium
AACAAAGAAAATGCTTGAAGAAAAATTACAAAACATACCGCCAGAATTAATTGAATCACCAGAGCCACATATTGCCGTGCCTGCTATGCAATATATCAGCTATTGTATGGATTGCGATGAGTTAAGGGATATGTATGCAAATCTTCTTGCTAACTCGATGAATAAAGTGGTAAAAAACGGCGTGCACCCAGGATTTATAGAAATAATAAAACAACTTTGTCCAGACGAGGCTAAAATATTAAAATATTTTTTAAGTCACTCAATCGTTCCAACGGTTACATTGAGATACGAAGATGAAGAAGGATCAGGTATCAACTTTATAAAAGATTTTTCCGATGTTGGCGAATTAGCTAATTGCGAAAGACCATACGAAATATGTGTATACTTAAATAATCTATGTCGTTTAGGCTTAGTTGAATATAGCAACTTAGCATCACTAACCAACAAAGACTTATATAAGCCTTTGAAAGAACACCCATACATTGCAAAAAAAGCCACGGATAGTACAGCTGAATCTTTTGGATTTAAGAAAGCAAAAATTGTAGAGGGATATGTAGCGTTAACAGATTACGGAGAAGCGTTTGGTAATGTTTGTTTAGGTGATATTCATACAGTTGTCATACAGGAATCTTAATAAGTAGGTGAAACAATGACCAACTTTGATTTTCTTACGAAAGATCCGCAGTTTGACAGTTTTTCGTCTGTTGCGGTTTCGGCGGAAAAGATTTTACATATCGATGCGGCGGCTGCCGTTATCAACTGCCGCCGTGCTATGGAGTTTGCAGTCAAATGGATGTATTCCGTCGATAAAGAGCTTGTTCTCCCGTGGCAGGACAGCCTCGTCAATTTAATGAATACCGATGAGTTCCGTGATATCGTCAGCGATGACGTATGGCGCAGAATGGAGCTTATCAGAAAGCTTGGCAACAATGCTGCCCATCAGGGCAAAAAGATTTCTGCCGAGCAGGCGGAGCTTTGCCTTGAAAACCTCTTTATCTTTATGGATTTCGTTGCCTGCTGCTACGGTGCCGAATATGAAGAAAGAACCTTCGATGCTTCTCTTATTCAGAAACACACCGAAACTCTCATTGATAATGCGGTTGAAATCAATTTTGAACAGCTCCTTGCCGAAAACAAGGCTCTCAAAGAGCAACTCACCGCCCGCCGTGAGGAACAGCAGCAGAATTATGTTCCAAAGCCTCTTGACCTCACAGAGTATCAGACACGTAAGATATATATTGATGCAATGCTCGTTGATGCAGGCTGGATTGAAGGAAAAAACTGGCTCAATGAGGTTGAGCTTGAAGGTATGCCCAACAACGCAGGCGTTGGCTATGCCGATTACGTGCTTTACGGCGATGACGGCAAACCTCTTGCTATTATTGAAGCTAAACGCACCTGCAAGGACGTTGCCGTCGGCAGACAGCAGGCAAAGCTCTATGCCGATATAATTGAAAAGAAATACGGCAGACGCCCTGCAATCTTCCTCACAAACGGCTTTGACACAAGAATCGTTGACGGTCAGTATCCCGAAAGAAAGGTTGCCGCTATCTATTCAAAGCGTGACCTTGAAAAGATGTTTAATCTGCGTTCAATGAGGACAAGCCTTAAGAATATCACCGTTGACCCTGCAATCGCAGGCAGATATTATCAGGAAGGCGCAATCCGTGCGGTATGCGACAGCTTTGACGGCAAGAATCGCCGCAAGGCTCTGCTCGTTATGGCTACGGGTTCGGGCAAAACAAGAACGGTCATTGCCCTCACAAAAGTGCTTCTCAATCACGGCTGGGTCAAGAACGTTCTTTTCCTTGCGGACAGAACTTCGCTTGTCACTCAGGCAAAGCGTGCATTCGTGAATCTTCTCCCTAATTTCTCTGTCACGAATCTTTGCACCGATAAAGAAAACTACAACGCTCATTGCGTTTTCTCAACATATCAGACGATG
>JAZNHM010000188.1:0-10508 GCA_045576955.1 Acutalibacteraceae bacterium
GCATAAGCGCACCCGAAATGGTCCTCGCAATCTGAGAAACCTCAAGAGTGTGGGTCAGACGGGTTCTGTAATAATCGCCTTCGGGGGAAAGAAAAACCTGAGTTTTGTGCTTAAGTCGTCTGAAAGAGCTGCAGTGAATAATCCTGTCTCTGTCACGCTGAAAATCGGTTCTGACAGGACATTCGGCCTCTTCGCGAAGTCTGCCTCTGCTCTCTGATGAGAAGGCTGCACGCGGAGAAAGAATTTCTCTTTCTTTTGCACAAGCCATTTCACGAATGGTATTATTCATAGATATCCACCCCTTCATAATACAAATACGGCATTATTCGGTCGTTTCCTGCAAGAAAATTGTGAACTTTTTGTTAACAATATATTTTATTACATTATCAATCAATATCCGCGAAAAATTCCTCGGTTTTTTCGGCTTTGTATCTTCCGTTGCTCACGTCAATGAGCTTTGCATTAAAGCCATCAATGATTTCAAGCGGCATTCTGAAAACAAGAGTAACGTTATCTTCAAAGATTGTATCCTCAATCACACCGCCGCTTTCGGGTACAAGTGACGAAAGCTTACCGTAGAAATAGTAGTCGCAGGTCACCTTCAGGCGCGCACACATTGCTCTTGTTACGATTCCGCCTGCCGCAACCGCAATTGAAGCGGAGTGTGAATAGGCTCTCACAAGACCGCCTGCACCGAGCATGATTCCGCCGAAATAACGTGTAACAACAACCGCGCAATCGGTAACGCCCGATTTTTCAAGCACGTCAAGCACGGGGATTCCCGCCGTGCCCTGAGGCTCGCCGTCATCGGAATATCGCTTCACACCGGTTTCTCTGATAATGTAAGCATAAACATTATGAGTCGCATCCCAGTGCTTTTTACTGACAGTCTGAATAAATTCAAGCGCCTGCTCCTGAGTTGTAACAGGCATAATATGACCGATAAAACGAGATTTTTTTACAATATATTCATCGCTTGAAGCGGTTCTTATCGTTTTGTAACTGTTCAACAAATCACCTCAAAAGCAAAGCGGCGCAAAATGCATTGCGCCGCTTGATTTGCTTATTATTTGTTATTGAGATTGAAACGCTTATTGAAGCGATCAACACGTCCGCCGGTGTCAACAAGCTTCTGCTTACCGGTAAAGAACGGATGGCACTTTGAGCAGATATCAACACGAAGATTTTCCTTTGTTGAACCTGTTGCGATAACCTCACCGCAAGCGCAGCGGATCTCTGTCTGTTCGTACTTGGGATGGAGTCCTTCCTTCATTTAATGTCACCTCTTTCGGTATATCCATATACATAACGGAGCAATTTTATCATAACGCAAGCAAAATTGCAAGTGTTTTTTTAAAAAATTTTATTCTTGGCTAATTTCAATAGTTTTTTCGAGCGAAAACGAATAGATTACTGTCTGTTTAACGGGCAAACCGATAACTTCGGACAGGCATCGGCGGTAAACCGAAAGCTGTTCTCTGTAATGTGTAATAAGCTCGGATTCATCCGAAGCCCTGTCCGTTTTGAAATCGATGATAACCAACTCACCGTTTTCCTCAAACGCACAGTCGGCAACACCCTCGATAATAACGGATTCGCCCATTGCATCCTCTTCGGGGATATCGGGATTCATTTCACTCAGCGGAAGAGCAACTGTGAATGCATATTCCTTATATACTTTATCCGCATTGAGAATTCTCTTTGCAAGCTCGCTTTCAAAGAATGTCGAAATTGCCTTTTTATCGACTACCTTTGCCTCAGTTTCGGTAAGCATACCGTTTTCAACAAGACGGCAAAGCTCTTTTTCAACGTCTTTTCCCGCCGCCGCATAATCCGCATACTGCATAAATCTGTGGGTTGCCGTTCCCCTTTGGGCAGGCGTAAGTCTGTCCTTGCTGACAAAAGCAGGTCTGCGCGAAGCAAAAAATTCTCCGCCGATGCCCTCTGCATCAAGCTTTGATGCTATTCTCTTTGCGACAACACCCTCAAGAGATGCAAACGGATAAACATAGCTCAGTCTTTTTCTGATTTCCTCAACGGTATCGGGATTTGCTTCTGCACATACAGCCTCTTTGCTTTTTTCTTTTTCTTCGAAACTATCTGAAATTATTTTTGTTTCAAGCGGAGTTTCGCACTTTATCGCGATTGAAGAGGAAACTCCCGCAGCATTTCTCAACGCGTGTGCATCGGGATGTCTTATCAACGCGGAAAGAATGCATTTAGCATAGCTTGAAAAACCGATAACGGTAAACGGATCAATAAGCATATCATCCCTGACATTTGCGGCAATTCTCGAAAGCTGCTTCGACCAGTCGGGTGAGGAGGCAAGAATCACCAGCTTTTCTTTGGGTCTTGTGAGCGCAACATAGAGCACACGAAGCTCCTCGGAATGCTCCGCTTTTGTTATTTCAAGCTTTGCAGCGATTCTCGGAATAGTATCAAACTTGGCATAGCCCGAACTGTTTTTTATTCCTATTCCGCTTTCGGGAGCGATAAGCAAATCTTCTCTGACGGAAAGTTCGTTATATTTCTTTTCACACGCAGCAAGGAAACATACGGGGAATTCAAGTCCCTTGCTCTTGTGGATTGTCATTATCTTGACGGAATCTTCGTTTTCGGATTCAGAACCGCCCGAAGTAATCTTAACTCCGCCTTTTGAAATGTTATCAATGTATCTTACAAATCCCGCAACGCCTTTTTTGCCAGTGCTTTCATATTTTGAAGCAAGGTCGGCAAAGCTGTTGAGATTCGACCTGCGCTTTGCGCTGTCCTTCATTGTGCTCACAACAGCACCGTAACCCGTTTCGCTTATCAGCCTTCGGATAAGCTCGCTTGCACTGACTGTCGATGCAAGCCTTCTCATATCCTTTGTCTTTTCGAGGAATATTTCAGCTTTGCGGTTGCCGTTTTCCGCAGCATAAACAACGCATTGATAAACCGGGCATTTCCTCTGCACCGCACGCATAAGCGCAAGCTCATCGGGCGTAAACCCGAAAACAGGAGAAAGCAACACCGCCGTAAGAGGTATATCGTCAACGGGATTGTCGATAACCTTAAGCAGCGAAACCATAAACATAACCTCGGGCGAAGAAAGAAAGCTCTCGCCCGCCTCACAGCTTACGGGGATTCCCCTTGCAGTCAACTCGTCGATAAACTCCTTTGAGCATCCTTTTACACTTCTCAGAAGAATGCAAAAATCTCCGTAACGTGCTCTTCTCTGCGTATCGCCTTCGGTAAAGGTCGTGCCGTCTGACATCATTTTTTCTATATAATCAGCAACATATCTTGCCTGCGCTTCATAGCCGGTTTCGGTTTCAATAAGGCAGACCTCGGTATCCGCACCGTTACTTTCAGGGTAAGATGCCGCCGCTTCGAGAAATTCATTTTTATCATAATCAAGACCGCCCGCATCACGGCTCATAAGCGAAGAAAAAATAAAGTTTACTATCTCCGTAACACCCTTACGGCTTCGGAAATTCTTGCCGAGAGTAACCTTTGCGGGGTAATTGCCGTTTTCATATTCATCCATTCCGTCTCTTCGCGCGAGAAAAATTTCGGGCATAGCCTGACGGAAACGGTAGATGCTCTGCTTGACGTCACCAACCATAAACAGATTGCTCTCATCCTTTGAGAGAGCGCTGAATATCATATCCTGCGCCTTGTTGACATCCTGATATTCATCAACAAGAATTTCGGCATAATTCTCCGCAAGCTGAAGTGCAAGCGGAGTTTTTGCGTATCCGTCATCCGTTGGCTCAACAAGAAGTTCAAGCGCCATATGAAGCGTGTCGGAAAAATCCGCACCATTTTCTTCCCTCTTAAGCCGCTTGAATTCTTCTGCGTATTTTATAACGGCGTCAACAAGCTCCGAAATAATGGGCGAAAGCCTTTCAACATCGTTTCTGTGCTCATTTTCACTTATTGAAACATATGACGATATATCGGCGAAACGTTTTTTATAAGTATCTCTTGCACCCTTGCATATATCTTTAAGTTCGCCTGCATAGCCCTTCGGAGCGGTTGCCATTCTTGAAAACGAAGAATCCGCAACACAAGCCGAAAAATCATCCCACGAATCATTACGCAAAGATTCAAGAACGCTTTCAAACAGCGCTCTGTCGTCTTCAAAAGTAGGTCTGTATTTCGCCTCAAGCTCAGGCTCATCCGCAAGCAGACATATGCAATGCTCCGCATCGGAAATGCAGGCATTGATGCTTTTTTCGGCGTGACTGAGAATTATTTCTCCCCACTTGCTTTCTTTTATCGGCTTCGGGTTGCTGAATTCAGATGCAAGCGACCTCAGCCACCTTTCAGGGAACGGATATGCACGGGAAAGCTCATAAAGCTTCAATATTGCATCGATGAGCTTCTTGTCGTCCTTTTTATCGCTGATAAGTTCACACAGATTAACAAAACTTTCTGTCGATTCTGCATAAAGCGAATCCGCAACGGCAGACACCGCACGGTTTCTCAGCAAACCGAGTTTGCCCTCGTCGAGCAAAGCAAAATCGGGGGCAATGCCGAGCGAGTGAAAATTCTCTCTGACAAGACCGATGCAGAACGAGTCGATTGTGCAGATATTCGCAAACGGGAGCATAAGCTGCTGACGGCGCAGACGCTTATCCGACGGATTGAGCGCGATTTTTTTGCCGATGGCGGCGTGGATTTTATCCTTCATCTGTGCCGCAGCGGCATTGGTGAAGGTCACAATCAGCATATTTTCAACTCCGCAGGGATTCTCAGCATCGCAGATACGCTGAATCACTCTTTCAACAAGCACGGCCGTTTTGCCCGAGCCTGCCGCAGCGCTGACAAGGAGAGTGCCTTTTCTGGCATCAATCGCCTTTTGCTGGTCAGCCGTCCACTTCATCGCTCTCATCTCCTTCCGTCAGAATTTTTATTACCTCGTCGGTTTTGCAGTCGTTAAGTTCTCGGACAGGTATATTTTCCTCATAAGAGCAAACCGATTTGTAATCACAGTATTCGCATACTTTTTCGTAACTCTTGCCGTAAGCGGGGATTGCGGGAATCTCGCCCGAATGCAGGGCATCTGCCATTTCGGCGAGAATTGTATCCGCTTTTTCCTTAAGCTTACCGAGCTGTTCAAGTCCGATAAGGGAACCCGAAAATTCGCCACCCTTGAACCTTGCGGGCACAAAAAGTCCGCTCTTTGTTTCATCCATAGCGGTTATCACATCGGGGTCATTGAGGATAATACCGTTCATACGGCATTTCTTCTGTCTTTCAGCTTCTATATCTTCATCGCTGAGACCTCTGTCCGCCGAAATAAGCGGAGAATTTGCAGGATAATAGAGTACTCCTGCAGGGGTAAACTCTCCGTATTTTTTTGCTCCGTTCTGCCACAAGGTGAACAAATAAATAAACATCTGCATATTCAGACCCTGAACGACATCACTGAGCGCAAAATCCTTACCCGATGATTTATAATCCACAACTCTTATATATTTTTCACCGTTGACCGCCGCCTCGTCAACTCTGTCAATTGCGCCCGAAATAACAACTCTTCCGTTCTGCGTTTTCACTTCGTAGGGTGGAATTTCACCATCGTTACCGATAGTAAGTTCGAAATCAACGGGAGTAAAACTGCTGAGAGAAAGCTCCTTTATAAGTCTTTGCGCAACATCGCAGATTGAAATAACAAGTTTATTGAAAAGATATACAAATCTTTCGCTTCTGTTTGCGCCGTCAAGACGGCTCATAAGATATTCCTCCAGAAGTTCGCTGAAGAAATCGAGAAGTTCTTTTCTGCTCATTTCAACAAGCTCGGATTTTCCGAATCTCGTAAGAAGTTGTTCAAGAGCATAATGAATAACATTACCCCTCTGCATCGGGTCAAGCTCCGCAACCTTACGGGGCATCGCTTTTATTCCGTAGCGGCAGAAATATGCAAACGGGCACTTATAGTAACTTTCAACTCTCGATGCAGAAATGAACATATCCTTGCCGAAAAGACTCATCGCGGCATTTTTATCCTCTATTCTGAAATCGCGGATGCCCGATGCACGGTCAAGGGCGGCAATTCTGCCCTCAAAGTCGGCATCATCGTTGAAATATTCAGTAAGCGAAGCATAAAGCTCATTTGCATCGTTTTTATTTTTTGCGAGTTGTTCGAAAGCGAGTTCTCTGCCTTCAATATAGTACATTCCGCTTTGTTCATATGCCGTAACTTCGTTGCACCAAGGGAACAAAGCCTTGATTTTCGTGTAAAGCTCCGATGGCGAAAGCGCTTCACCCTTGGCATTCTTTTCAGGGCAGCAGACATAGAGCTTATCCGATGCACAGCAGAAAGCGTTATATGCAATCAGCTTTTCTTCTGCAAGCTTATATTCGCCGAAATCGGAAAGTCCGATTCCCATTTCGCTCATTCTGCGTCTGTCTTTATCCGTCAAAGCATTACCCGATGAGGGCACTGCAGGGAAAACTCCGTTGTTTGCGCCTGCAATAAACACTACTTTCGGCGCAACGGTGCGGATTCTGTCCGCAGAGCCGATTGTTATTTCGTCAAGACCCTGAGGCAGACTTCCGACAGTCTGCACTCCGAGCATTAACTCCAGCATATCCGCAACCTCGGAGGCAGTAACACTTCTGCCCCTGAGCAGAGTTTCAAGGCTGTCAAGCAAATCAATGACGGTATTCCACATGCGTTCAAGCTCAAGCGCAAGACCCGTTTCGCCCTGATTCTCAAGCGAGCGTGCAAGGCTTCTTATGTTATCGGATGCACCGACTTTTTCAAGAAATTCATAGATTGCCTTTGCCGCACCCTCGCCGTCTGTGTCGCGGAGATTTTCTTTAAGCGAATAAAGAGGCGCAACGATTTTTTTGCGTACGGAGTTGAGATATTCGAGCTCTTTCTGCTCGTTTTCGCCGAATTCTTCTCCGAATCCGTTGGGATTGCGCTCGAATCCCTTAAGCCACTCCGAACCATTTATATTCCAGAGATATGCATAATTTTCAACATCCGAAATCTCCTGCGTATCAAATCCCGCAAGACCAGTTTTAAGGCATCTCATAAGAGTTTCGGTATCGAACCCCGACGACGCAATGCTCACCGCACTGCTCACAAGGTTAACAACGGGCGAAACATCAACGGGCTGTCGGCTGTCCTCGAAAACGGAAACACCGCACTTTTTGAGTGCACCTCTGAGAATCGGCTCATATGCCGTGCTGTCACGGGCAATAACGGCAATATCTCTGCATCTGTAACCGTTTTCTCTGATTAATTTCTTTGCCGTAACAGCAATATATTCGCATTCTTCATATATATCCGATGCCTTGCAGAGCGTGATTGCTCCGCTTTCATCCTCATAAACATTCGGCGCAGGAGAAAAAAGTTCTTTTTCAAGAGCAAAAAGCTCGGGAGAATTGTATTTTGTAAACTGCGGAGGGAAATTATTGAACTTGCTCCTCATCGAAAGATACTGCGGTTTTGCAACGGGAATTCCGTTTTTGCCCGCAATCTCAATCAGCCTTTTTGCGGTTCTTTTTGTATGTGCAAACAAATCTGTTTCGTCATCATCATTTTTGAGGTTATCCGTACAAAGAGTAACATAGACCGCTGTTGACTTTTTCATCATTTCTGAAATTACTTTGTATTCCTGAGCGGTAAAACCTCTGAAAGCATCGATAAAAACAAGCCTGTTTTTAAAATAATCGCTGTCGGGCATAACATCATAAAGCTCCGTCAGCAGGTCATCGGGATTGAAATAGCTGTCTTTTGTAAGTGCATCATACGCATCAAGCACGGTCACGATATCCGTAAGCTTCATTTTGAGCAGACTGTTTTCCTCCGTTGCAAGTGCAAGGCGTACAGCATCGCCCGAAACAGCATTCTGCTTGAATTCGGATGAAAGCGCAACAAAATCAGATATAACCGACTTCCTTGCGGTATGATTTCCGTAAAGCACAAGCTTATCCTTGACGCTTTCGAGAGCCATCCTCATGAGCACCGCTTTTGCAGAATCATCAAGCCTTCTGCGCTCGTGAAATGCAGGTTTTCCCACAAGCTTTTCGCCGAGACTTGTAAAGCTCAGCACATCAACATCCGCCATCGCCTTTGCACCAATGCGTTCGAGCATAATCTTTTCGCTCATAAACGAAAACTGCTCAGGTACGATAAGGGTCAACTTTTTGTGACCGCCCTGCGAAAACTGACCGATAAGGTTCATTATATGAGTTGTTTTTCCTCCGCCCTGCGAAGCAAGAATCAAGTAGAGCATAATCATTCTCCGTTTTAAAATATAATTGCATTATATCACAAGTCATTGTCTTTGTCAGTATTTATTTTAATTCATTCAGAGGGTCAAAAAACGGACATCTGCCCGATTTTCTCCGTTTTTGGGCGTTTGAACGGTGAATTCTTTGATTTTCTCGGATTTTTTGTCTTTATTGTTTCCGCACTCAACACTGCCCCTTTTGTGATTGACTTCGGATTGTTGACATATATTTTTTATTGTTGTATAATATTTTCACTATTTTACAAACCGAAAGGAGCAAATCCATAATGGATGACCCCGGCCCCGCGATTCAGTTGGCGGCATCGGCAGCAGCCGAAGCATCAATCAACCCTCTTTCTATTGCTTTTAAAGTACTTCTTCTGTTTGTGCTTATCATCGTCAATGCATTCTTCGCAATGAGTGAAATCGCAATTATCTCACTCAACGACACTAAGATGCAAAGACTTGCCGAAGAGGGCAACAAAAAAGCAAAACAGATAGTTAAACTTACTGAAAATTCCAGCAGATTCCTCTCGACCATTCAGATAGGCGTTACCCTTGCAGGCTTCCTTACTTCGGCATCAGCTTCGCAGAACTTTGCCGAAATGCTCACAAACGCTCTTATGAAAACACCCGTTGCCCAGATTGGCTACGGAGTAATCAACGGCGTATCGGTTGTGCTCATCACGATCATCACCTCTTATTTCTCGCTTGTTCTCGGCGAACTTGCTCCCAAGAGAATCGGCATGCAGATTCCCGAGAAGATAGCATTCAGGGTTGTAGGAATCCTTAATTTTGTTGCATCGGCAACAAAACCTTTTGTAAAAGTTCTCTCGCTTTCAACCAATGCAATCGTCCGCCTTTTCGGCTTCGACCCCAACGCAGATGAGGAAGAAGTTACCGAAGAGGAAATCCGTATGATGGTTGATGTCGGCGGCGAAAAAGGCGTTATCGAAGATGCACAGAAAGAAATGATTGATAACATTTTCGAATTTGACGATCTTGATGCAGGCGACATTATGACCCACAGAACGGAAATGACGGCTATCGAAGTTTCCCGCTCTCTTGAAGAGGTTGCTGAGCTTGCTGTTGAAAACGGATATTCAAGAATTCCTGTTTATGAGGACGACCCCGACAGCATAGTCGGTGTGCTTTATGCAAAAGACCTGCTCAAATATGTAGGTCACAACATTCCCTCGGATTTAACAATCAGCGACGTTATGCGAAAAGCACTTTACGTTCCCGAAACCCAGAGCTGCGGAGATTTGTTCAACGCAATGAACGAAAGCCGCACACAGTTTGCGGTTGTTGTTGATGAATACGGCGGCACCGCAGGCATCGTAACTCTCGAGGACGTGCTTGAATCCATCGTCGGCAATATTCAGGATGAATATGACGATGAAGAAGAAGAGATAACTCAGATAAACGAAACAACATTCACCGTTGACGGCACAACGGACCTTGATGAAGTTGACGAGCTTGTCGGCGTTGAACTTCCCGAAGGCGATTACGACACTCTCGGAGGCTTTGTTATCAGCCTTCTCGGTTATCTTCCGAGTGAAGTTGGAGAAGAACCCATTATTGCGGAATATGAAAATCTTCGTTTCACGATCCTCTCAATTGACGAACGCCGCATAGACGAAATAAAAGTCGAAATTCTTCCAAAGCCCGAAAAAGATGAGGACGAAGAAGACAAAGAATAAACCTCAACGGGTTACGGCATAGGCTGTAACCCGTTTTTTACGGAGAAAAATTATGAAAAGCATTAATGTCATTCCCCTGCCCAACAAAATAACATATCTCGGCGGAAAAGCAGAAATAACCGCACCCGACACATCGATTTGCGATAATCTCGGCGAAGAAGAATATATTCTGACCGTTGAAGAAAGCGGCACAAAGCTTGTCGGCGGCTCGAAAAAAGCTGTTTTCTACGGTATGCAGACTCTCCGTCAGCTCGGCAAAGCCTGCCCGTGCGTCAGAATTGAGGATAAACCCGCATTTCCTTACAGAGGTTTTATGCTCGATACCGTCCGTCATATATTTTCAATCGAGGATACCAAAAAACTCATCGATGCCGCAGCAAGTGTAAAAATGAATGTTATGCACTGGCATCTGACCGACGACCAGGGATTCAGATTCTTTTCGTCGCGCAGACCCGAAGCGACCGAAAGAGGCTCGGTGCGTAAAAAATCAAGCTTCGGAAAGCTTAAAGAATGCGGCAGCTACGGCGGTTATTTCACTCACGAAGAGATGAAAGAGATTGTTGATTACTGC
>JAZNHM010000189.1:0-3845 GCA_045576955.1 Acutalibacteraceae bacterium
GCCATAGGATTCTCTGCACTGAAAAGACGGTCATAAAGACGGATTTCACAGGGAACACTGTCTGAAGCGCTGACCCAATGAATTGTGCCTTTGACTTTTCTTCCGTCGGGAGCCTCGCCGCCCTTGGTTTCGGGGTCATAAGTGCAGTGGAGGCAGGTGATTTCGCCGTTTTCATCAGTTTCCCAGCTGTTGCAGGTTATGAAATAAGCACTCTTGAGACGCACTTCATTGCCGGGAAAAAGTCTGAAATACTTCTTGGGAGGCTCAACCATAAAGTCATCGCGCTCAACAAAGATTTCTCTTGAGAAATGAACAGTTCTTGTGCCGAGTTCGGGCTTGAGAGGATTGACTTCAACCTCAATTTCCTCGCTCTGTCCTTCGGGATAGTTATCGATAACAACCTTGAGGGGACGGAGAACAGCCATTGCTCTGGGAGCGTTTTCGTTGAGATTATCTCTTACGCAAGCTTCAAGCAGACCGTAATCAACAACGCTGTCTGCCTTTGAAACACCAATGCGTGTTATAAAATCACGCACAGCAGCTGCAGGATAACCTCTTCTTCTCATACCGCTGAGAGTAATCATTCTGGGGTCGTCCCATCCGTCACCCATTTCGCTTTGTACCATTGCAAGGTTATATCTCTTGCTGGTTACGCAGTAGTTGAGGTTAAGGCGTGCGAATTCAATCTGTCTGGGAGGCTCTTCAAAACCGATTTCTTTTATGAACCAATCATAGAGAGGTCTGTGGTTTTCAAATTCAAGCGAGCAGAGCGAATAGGTTACGCCCTCTCTTGCATCCGAAAGAGGATGAGCAAAATCATACATCGGATATACGCACCACTTGTCACCTGTCTGATGATGGGTAACGTGAGCAATTCTGTAAATAACGGGGTCGCGCATATTGATGTTGGGCGATGCCATATCAATCTTTGCTCTGAGGGTTCTTTCACCATCGGCAAACTCGCCATCGGTCATTCTCTTGAAGAGTTCAAGATTTTCTTCTATTGAACGATCACGGTAGGGACTGTTTTTGCCCGGCTCGGTGAGTGTGCCTCTGTATTCTCTGATTTCATCGGCAGAAAGGTCGCAGACATAAGCTTTGCCGCTCTTGATGAGCTTGATTGCGCATTCATAGATGAAATCGAAATAGCTTGATGCATAGAGCACCTTGTTCCACTTGAATCCGAGCCATTCAATATCTGCTTTTATTGCATCAACATATTCAACATCCTCTTTTGAGGGGTTGGTGTCGTCAAGACGGAGATTACATTCACCGCCGTATTTTTCGGCTGTGGTGAAGTCGATGCAGATCGCCTTTGCGTGGCCGATATGGAGATATCCGTTGGGCTCAGGCGGAAAACGGGTCTGGATTCGGGTGTTGACTCCGTTGGCGAGGTCCTCGTCAATAAAGTCATATATAAAATTTGACGGTGTGGTGTTGAGTTCGTCCATTATGGGTACTTCCTTTCAGGTTAAGCTTTTGAGTGTTGCGGCAAGTCTTGCCTTGATTTCATCCTCGCCGAGAAGATTCATAATTGAATAAAGGTCGGGAGTATTCTTTCTTGAGGTCAGAGCAATACGGATAACGGTTGAAACGTCACCGACATGACCCTTGAAGGCTTCGGGATTCTTTTTATATTCTTTGACATTCGGAGTGAAGCCGAGAGGCTCGCACATATCCTTGATTCTTGCAAACCATTGGTCTTTATCGTCTGCAAGTGAGAATTCGCCGAGATACTTCTCGATTATCGCCGCAGCATCTTCGTTTGAGATATTTTCGGGCATTGTGTAATCGGGAGTATAAAGCTCGTTATAAAGATATGAGAAATAATCCTTGACCTCATCCCACTTTGCGATATCTTTTCTGGGTTTGGGATTTTCTCTGTCGATATTAACGGCGGCTGTTGAGAATGCGGGGTCTGCCGTGAAGATATTATAAAACTCGGGGTCGTATATCTTTGACCAAGCCGCAATGTTTTCATAAACCTGCTGTGCAGTCATAACCGAGATAACGTTTTTGCTTACGTCGTTGAGCTTGACAAGGTCAAAAAGACATCCGCTTGAGCTCATCTTTTTGAGATTAAAGGGGAATTTTGAGATATCCTCTTTAGGATTTGCTCTTCTCCAGTCCTCAAAGTTTGAGTTAAGAAGAGTGAGCAGATATTCAAGCACGCTTTCCTTCGGGAAACCCTTTTCAAAGAAGTAGCTGACCGCAGCTTCGGGGTCCTTTCTCTTTGAAAGCTTTCGCTTGTCGCCTGTTTCTTCGTCTATCTTGAGCACCTGCGGAGTGTGCGCATATTTCGGAAGTCTAAATCCGCAGGCTCTGAAAAGCTCGATGTGTTTGGGAACGGACGAAATCCATTCTTCACCGCGGATAACGTGAGTCGTTCTCATAAAATGGTCATCGCAGGCGTGTGCGAAATGATAGGTGGGGATTCCGTCGGATTTGAGAAGAACCTCATCGATTATGTTTTCGGGCATCTCAATCTTGCCTCGGATAACGTCGTCAAACATTATCTTCTTATCGTCGCTGCCGCTTGAACGAAGACGGAGCACCCAGGGCTTGCCGTCTGCAATATTCTTTTCGATTTCTTTGAAAGTCAGGTCACGGCACTTTGCCCACTTGCCGAAGTAACCCCAAATAAGAGCATCGCCCTGTTCCTGCTCCTTGCGAAGCTCGGAAAGCTCGTCCGCAGTGCAAAAGCAGGGGTATGCAAGACCTTTTTCGACAAGGCTCTTTGCAACCGTCTGATAAAGCTCGGCACGCTTGCTCTGGGTATAGGGGCCGTATGCGCCCTTTTCGGTTTCGAAACCTGTTACGCCCTCGGTGAATTCAACTCCGAAATAATCGAAGCCGTTGACGATTGCCGAAACGCCGTCGTCAATTTCACGCTTTTTATCTGTATCCTCAATTCTGAGGAAGGAAACGCCGTTTGTTGTCTGAGCCGTAAGCACATCAACAAGAGCACTGAAAAGTCCGCCGATATGGAGATATCCTGTGGGGGAAGGAGCAAAACGGGTTACCCTTGCGCCCTCGGCAAGACCTCTTTCGGGGTAAAGCTCCTCATAATAATCGGGAGTTTTGTCGATATGAGGAAAAAGAAGCTCCGCCAGTTTTTTATTATCCAAAATATACACCTCTGTTATAAAAACTTATACTCTATTATTATTACAGAAAAACTGTCAACTATCAAGATATATTTTTAATTTTTTTTCATTTATATAGGTGTTTTTTTTGGATTTCTTTTCCGATTGGAATAATTATCGCACGCAATGCCAAAAATATGGGTGAAAATCAATAAGCGAAAGAGGTTTTGCTATGAAAAAAGTAATAAAGAAATATCCCAACATTTATCTTGCGCTTTTCATCTGTCTTATTGCGGTGGGTATCGGCACGGTTGTCGGGTTGGCAGGCAGAAATTCACACGAAGAAACTACGGATTTCAGCCATGTGACCGTCAGTTGGAGCATTGAAAACGAACAGCCGCTGACAGATGAGGCAAACATCGGCATCAGCGGCATTGCAGACGAGCGTATCTACACCGTACCCGAATCAACCGAAAAAATCGAAGATAACAAGCCTTATTCGGGCAATTTTGCACTCCCGATGGGCACGGATATCATCAAGGATTTCAGCGACGGCGAAATGGTGCTGTCAAAAACGATGGGTGACTGGCGTGTGCATAACGGCGTAGACTTCGGCGGAAGCGCAGGCAACGAGGTTGTTGCAGTTGCAGACGGCACGGTAACCTCTGTTTATGATGACAGTTTCTGGGGTACGGTTGTTGAAATTGACCACGGCAACGGAATGACCGCGCGCTACTGCGGACTGAAAAGCGGAAGCTG
>JAZNHM010000190.1:0-6454 GCA_045576955.1 Acutalibacteraceae bacterium
ACGACTTAAGCACAAAACTCAGGTTTTTCTTTCCCCCGAAGGCGATTATTACAGAACCCGTCTGACCCACACTCTTGAGGTTTCTCAGATTGCGAGGACCATTTCGGGTGCGCTTATGCTCAACGGCGATCTGACAGAGGCTATTGCACTGGGTCATGACCTCGGTCACACTCCGTTCGGTCACGCAGGCGAAAGAGCGCTTAATGCCGTATCACCCAACGGCTTCAAGCATTATGCGCAGAGTATGCGCGTTGTTGATGTGCTTGAAAAAGACGGCAAAGGTCTTAACCTCACTTTTGAAGTGCGTAACGGCATTGAACGCCACACAAACGGCGAACAGGCGGCAACTCTTGAAGGCAGAGTAGTGCGCCTTGCAGACAGAATTGCTTACATAAATCACGATATAGACGATGCCACGATAGCGGGCATTATGTGCGAAGAGGACATTCCTCTTGCAATCCGTAATGCGCTCGGTCACTCAAAGAGCGCAAGAATCAATACTCTTGTTCTCAGCTGTATTGAAAACAGCGGAGATGATATATTGCTTGAAAAAGGAATTCAGCAGGTTTTTGATGAGCTTCACAGCTTTATGTTTGAAAAGGTGTATACCAACCCCGCTTGTAAAAGTGAGGAGAAAAAAGCGGTTGAAATGATTCAGAAGCTCTATATGCATTTTGTTGAGAAACCCGAAGAGCTGCCGGGGCAGTTCAAGACGATTGCAGAAAAAGACGGTGTACAGACAGCAGCGTGCGACTTTATTGCAGGTATGACCGACAGATATGCCGTCAGGGTGTTCAATGAGCTTTATGTTCCCAAGGCGTGGAGCGAAATCAATGATGTTTTCCTTTGATACCGGAGGTACATTTAATTAATGAATTTGAAAAGAACGGCAGTTGCTTTGCTGTGCGCGGTGATTCTGGTTGTCAGCGGAGCAGTGCCGAAGGCATTTGCCGATTGGTATGATGACATACAGTCGGGAAGCTGGGTGGAAATCAAAGGTCAGAATTTTGTTGCAGACACATTTATGGGTGTCAAAGCTTATTATAATGAATCCGGCAATTCTGTTTATCATTGCGGCGAGGTTGTTGAAAGATTTTACAGAGAGGCGCTGGGTCTTGATGTTGAAATCAGAAGCAGCGAGCCCCGTCTGAGAATAAACACTCCAGGATATAAGCTTGCTACTCCCGATTTCCCTAAAGCGGGTGATGTTGTTTTTGTTTCGGCAGAAATGCGTGGCAGGGGCGGCGACCATTGGGCGATAGTCAAATATTACGAAAACGGTTATCTTGTTCTGTTTGAACAGAATGTTATCTATAACGGCTGTGCGGGTGTTAACCGCAGGCTTAAATATCCGTCGGATTCATATGTGATTTTCAGCCCTGTGCTTATTGATAGCGCGGACAAGCCCTCGCAGACCGAAACTCTGACAGCTGAAAAGACGGAAACAACAGTTCCGACTACAACGTTACCGTCAACAACAGCAAAGCCTACTACGACAAAGGCGGTCACAACAACAAAACTGACCACGACTCAACCTACTACAGTAAAACCGACCACAACGCAAAAACCGACAACTACCCGAACAATAACAACAACAGCGAAGCCCGCAACCACAAAGCTTGCTACAACAACAAAGCCAACAACAACGCTTCTTTTAACAACAACCGTTTCAACAACGGCAGAGGAAACTACAACGGCAGCTTACTATACATATGCTTATACCACACAGCAAACCGAGCCGGTTTATTATTCGTCTGAAACACAAACTGAGATTCAGGCTGAAGAAAAAAACAAGGCAACATTGCCGCTTGCGCTGATTTGTGCGGTTTTGGCGGCGGGTGTTGCGGCACTTGTTGTGTTACTGATCAGGAAAAAATAATTTTGAAAGGAGGGGACAGAATGAAAATAAACGAGAGATTTATTCAGGAATTGCAGGATAAAGTTGACATTGAATCTGTTATTTCCGCAAACATAAGTCTTAAGCGCAGAGGCAAAAACCTTGTCGGTCTTTGTCCGTTTCATAATGAAAAAACCCCTTCTTTTACAGTTTATCCCGAAAGCAATTCCTTTTACTGCTTCGGATGCGGTGCGGGCGGAGATGTTATAACCTTCGTACGCAGAATGGAAAATCTTGACTATACCGAAGCGATCAAGTTCGTTGCACAGATAGCGGGTGTTGCAATGCCCGAAGATGGCTATGACGATACTCTTTCAAAGCAGAGAAGAAGGCTTCTTGAAGCAAACCGCGAGGCTGCAAGATTTTTCAATACTTGTCTGAACGACCCAAAAAACAAGGATGCCCTTGATTATTTTCTCAAAAGAGGACTTTTGCCGAATACAATACGTAAATTCGGTTTAGGTTATGCACCGAACGAATGGCGCGCATTGATAAATCATATGAAGTCCAAAGGTTTTACTGAGCACGAGCTTGTGCTTGCAAACCTTGCAAGGCGGTCGGATAAGGACGGCAGAACTAATTATTACGATAATTTCAGAAACAGGGTTATGTTCCCCATAATTGACCTCCGAGGCAACGTTATTGCTTTCGGCGGACGTGTTATGGATGATTCAAAACCCAAATACATAAACACTTCGGACACGCTTGTGTATAAAAAAAGCAACGGTGTTTTTGCTCTTAATTTTGCAAAAAATGCCAACCAAGGCAAGCTGATACTTGTTGAAGGCTATATGGATGTTATTGCTCTCCATCAGGCGGGATTTTCAAATGCGATTGCCTGCCTTGGTACGGCTTTCACAAGCGAGCAGGCAAATCTGCTTTCCCGATACGCTGATGAAATTATAATCTGCTACGATAACGATGAAGCGGGTAAGTCGGCAACAGCAAAAGCTCTCGGGGTGCTCGGTAAAACGGGACTCAAGCTGCGCGTTGTGAGTATGGCGGGCGGCAAGGATGCCGATGAAATTATCAGAAAACACGGCAAAGAAAGATTTGCAGATCTTCTTAAAGAAGCGGCAAATAAAACCGAATATAAGCTCCTTGAAGAACGTAACAAATATAATCTTGCAACCGATGACGGCAAGTTGAGATTCCTTATGGCGGCTTCTCAGGTGCTTGCGGGATGCGGAAGCATTGAGCGTGAAATATATGCAACAAGGCTTTCGAATGAACTCGGAGTCAGTGTTGACAGCATAAAGTCACAGATAAACTCTGCTGCGACCAAACTCAGAAGAGCAGACGAAGTCAAGAAACGTCAGCAAACCGACGCGATGCTTGCCAAAAGCTTTGAAGATAAAAACAATCCCGAAAGAGCGGGAAATCTCAGGACGGCGAAAGCGGAGGAAACGCTGATAGCGTCGTTTTTGCGTAATCCCGATTTCTATTTTAAGCTGAAAGAAAAAATAAACCACGAAAGCTTTGTTACTGCATTTAACAAACGCATTATGGAAAGTCTTGAAAAAGGTCTTGATGCGGGGTTTGAACCTGGTCTGAGTTTGTTTTCTGCAGATTTCACGCCTGAGGAAATGGATTCGGTAACAAGAATTTTTCATCAGGCAAACAGTCTGAGCAACACGTTGAAAGAGTGTGAGGACTGCATTGCAGTGCTTATGGATAAATCAACTCCGAAAATAACGGATGCAACATCTATGAGCGACGAAGCATATTTAAGTTTGTTCAAGAAAAAATAAAAATATATTTTAGGATGTGAGATTTATGGAAGGAAATGAGAAGAAGACCCCGTTCAAAGTGTTGGTGGAAAAAGGTAAGGCAGCAGGTAAGCTGACAACCCAGGAAATCGATGCTGCGATTATCGAAATGGACCTTGATATTGAAGAGCTTGACAAGCTTTATGAAACGCTTGAAAGCAACAATATCGAGATTGTTGATGACCTTTCCAACGCTGCAATCGAAAACTTTGACGTGGATATTCCCAAAGCTCTCGACCTCGGCGGTGGAGACGATAAAGCATCAAATGTTGATGACCCCGTTAAGGTTTACCTTAAGGAAATCGGCAGAGTGCCCCTGCTTACTCCCGAAGAGGAAATTGAGCTTGCAATCAGAATTGCGGATGACGACCAGAAGGCAAAACAGCGTCTTGCTGAGGCAAACCTCCGTCTTGTTGTCAGCATTGCAAAAAGATATGTCGGCAGAGGAATGCAGTTCCTTGATCTTATTCAGGAAGGCAACCTCGGTCTTATAAAAGCTGTTGATAAGTTCGACTATACCAAGGGCTTCAAGTTCTCAACCTATGCAACCTGGTGGATAAGACAGGCTATCACGAGAGCTATCGCTGACCAGGCGAGAACAATCCGTATCCCTGTTCATATGGTTGAAACAATCAACAAGGTTAAAAAGACACAGAGCCAGCTTCTTCACAAGAACGGCAAAGAGCCCTCAACCGAGGATATTGCTCTTGAGCTTGATATGCCTGTGGATAAGGTTCGTGAGATTCTCAGAGTTTCTCAGGATCCTGTTTCGCTTGAAACACCTATCGGTGAAGAAGAGGACAGCCATCTCGGCGACTTTATCCCCGACGATGAAGCACCCGCACCTGCAGATGCAGCTTCAATGCTTCTTCTTAAAGAACAGCTTAACGAAGTTCTCAAAACCCTTACAAACAGAGAGGCAAAGGTTCTTGCTCTGCGTTTCGGTCTTGAGGACGGTCATCCCCATACTCTTGAAGAGGTTGGCAGCGAATTCGGCGTTACCCGTGAGCGTATCCGCCAGATTGAGGCAAAGGCACTCAGAAAGCTTCGCCATCCCAGCAGAAGCAAGAGACTTAAGGATTTCCTTGATTAATTGTTATATTTGAGCATATATATCTATCAAGGAGGCGCAGAGAATGACACAGTATGAAACAACCTTGCTCAATCTCGGCGAAAGCCTTGATGACCTTGCAAACCTTGACCCGAGAGGCTATGGAGTCTGTAAGCTGCTTTATAAGGCGGCAAGAGATTTCACGGGAGAGCCTCTTTGCGTCAACGGTGCACGAAAACTCAAAGAAGCACTCGGAAAAGACAGTCTCGTTTATATTATGACGGGATTTGTTCTGCATCCGTTCAACAAAGCGGAAACGGACGGCGCGGTTGGCTCGGTTTTACTTGCGCGTGCACTGGTTAAAGCGTTTGGTGCAAAGACTGTTATCATATGTCCCGAGGAGTGCATAAACGCAGTCAGCCATATTGCGGAATGTCTCGGGCTTGCATCTTGCTCGGTGTATGTTTATCCGTTCACAAAGGATAAAGCGCTTGCGTCAGAATGTGCGGATAAAATATTATCCCGCGGTGTTCCGGATGCAGTTGTTGCTGTTGAATGCCCGGGTGAAAATGCGAAGGGTGTTTATCACAACGCAAAGGGAATTGACGTTACGCATCTTGAGGCAAAGCAGGATATTCTTTTTGAAAAGCTCCGTGCTATGGGTGTCCCGAATATTGCAATCGGCGACCTCGGCAATGAAATCGGTCTGGGTGCAATCGGCGGTTACATAAGAGAAAAAATTCCGTTTGCAGGCGAGAGCAAGTGCTCTTGCGGCTGTGAAGGGGGTATCTGCGTGCGTACAGAGGCGGATAATATCATAACCGCAACCGTTTCGGATTGGGGATGCTATTCGCTCATTGCTATGCTTGCATTTATTCTTGAAAATCCCGATATTATGCACGGCGCAGATATCGAAAAAACGGCTCTTGATACGGCGGTCAGACACGGGCTTATCGATATGACGGGCGAAGGTGTGTCTGCAATTGACGGGTTTGATGCGGATATTATCTGCCCGATAGTTACGCTTATGAAAGAGCTTGTCTGCAGTGCTCTCAATCTCAGGGAGACCTGCAAAACATGGTTTGAAAAAACCGCTGAACTGAAATCATTTGAATGATTTAAGGAAGAATGTTATGAAGAGCAAATACAGTTCACTTGAATATCACAGAAGTTTTGTCCGTGTTGATCTTACGGCAATCCGAAGCAATTTTGATGCGCTCAAAGGACTTCTTGCTCCCGAAACTAAGACTATGGCAATCGTCAAAGCGAATGCATACGGTCACGGCTCGGTAAGAGTTGCAAAGGAGCTCGAGAGCAGGGCGGATTATTTTGCTGTTGCGGCTCTTGAAGAAGCGATGGAACTTCGTGAAAACGGAATAAAAAAACCCATACTGATTCTTGCCTACACAAGTCCGAGCCAGTATGAGGAGCTTATAAATAATGATATAATAACAACCATATATTCGCTCGATGAAGCAAAACTGCTTTCCGAAACCGCAGGGAAACTCGGCAAAAAAGCGATTATCCATATTGCTGTTGATACGGGAATGGGAAGAATCGGATTTTGCGATAACGAAGAAAGTGCAGGAATAATCAAGGTTATTTCAAAATTGCCTTTTATCGAAATCGAGGGAATTTTCACTCACTTTGCCTGTGCTGATATAAGCGACAAAGCTTCGGCACTTCATCAGAAAGAGCGTTTTGATAAGTTCATTTTGATGCTTGAAAGCAGAAATA